>JBFWIO010000120.1:0-8427 GCA_050255955.1 Victivallaceae bacterium | reverse complement strand
CGCGGAGCCCTTTGGCGGAGGCCGAGGCGGAGCCTCGTGTGCATGCCGGGCGAAGCCCAGCTCAAGAAGCCGGAACGAGTTCCGGCGCCGAGCCCGGCCCGAGCGAGGCGGCGTATGCCGCCGAGCGACGCCATCCGCGCGGCAAAGCCGCCGACTGAGCCCGGCGCGCGGGCAACATCCCGCCTCATATCTCCGTGCTGTCCGTGTTGTCCGTCTTGTCCGTCTTGTCCAATCCGTCCAATCCGTCCAATCCGTCCAAACTGCTACATCCGATACGATTGCCGGGGTTATTCTGCGGCGTTCGCCGCGCGGATGGCGTCGCTCCGCAGGCGCTTTGCGCCCACGTCGCTCGGGCCGGGCTCGGCGCCGGAACTCGTTCCGGCTTCTTGAGCTGGGCTTTGCCCGGCATGGACTCGAGGCTCCGCCTCGGCCTCCGCCAAAGGGCTCCGCGCCCTTTGGAATCCTGCGCCAGGGCACTGCCCTGGACCCTGCTCGGCGGAGGAACTGCCTCGCGATCCGGGGCAGCTTACGCGCCCCGAGTCGGGTATGACGCGTGTTCCCCCGAGCCGAGAGAGCGTCAGCGACCGGCTCGGCATCCCGAGGCCGACGGTCGGCCCGCCTCGCGATTACGGGGCAGCTTGCGCGCCCCGAGCCTGGAATCACGCGTCTTCCCCGCCCCGGGGCACTCCGCTCCTATTTTACCTCCAGCTTCAGCGCCCCGTCCGCCAGCGCCGCCTCCAGCTCGTCGCCCGGCTTCGCGGCCGCCGCCGAGGTCAGCACCGCGCCCGCTTTGGTCAAAATCGCATACCCGCGCTCCAGCTGCCGCCGCGGATTCAATATCTCCAACCGCCCCGCCAACGCATCCAGCTTCGTCTTCTGCGCCAGACCGAACTTCTCAAAATAATGCTCCATCCGGATCTCCAGCTCGTCCAGCTCCTGCGAACGCATCGCCAGCAAATGCGCCGGCTCCTGCAACACCGACGAACCCGCCAACTGATTCAGCTTCGAGCGCGCCGCCATCAGCCGGTAATCCAAAGTCGAATTCAACATCCGCTCCAGCTCACTCAACCGATTCTGAAACTCCTCGCGCCGCCCGATCACCAGCTCCGCCGCCGCCGACGGCGTCGGCGCCCGCAAGTCCGCCACAAAGTCGGCAATGGTAAAATCAATCTCATGCCCCACCGCACTGATCACCGGAATCCGGCTCGCCGCAATCGCCCGCGCCAAAATTTCCTCGTTGAACGGCCACAAATCCTCCATGCTGCCGCCACCCCGGGTCACCACAATCACATCAACCGTATTCGCACGGTTGAAAAATTCCACCCCGCGCGCCACTTCGGCCGCCGCCCCCGCCCCCTGAACTTGCGCCGGATAAATCGCAATCCGCAAATTCGGGAACCGCCGGTTGACAATCTGGAGAAAATCCCGGATCGCCGCCCCGGTCGGACTGGTCACCACCCCGATCGACCGCGGCAACGCCGGAATCGGCTTGCGCCGGGCGGGGTCGAAAAGGCCCTCGGCTTCGAGCTTCTTTTTGAGCTCCTCAAAACGGCGCTGAAGGTCGCCCAGTCCGGCCAGCCGGATGTTGCGGATCGAGAACTGATATTCGCCGCGCACCTCGTAAACCGTCAGCCGGCCATGGACTTCGATCAGCGCGCCATTGGCGAGATTGAGCTCGGTCACCATTTTGGCGCCGTTGAAAAACGTGGCGCGGATCTGGGTTTTGTCATCCTTGAGCGAGAGATAAACGTGGCCGGAACGGTGGACGACAAGGTTGCTCACCTCGCCCCGCAGCCAGAAGGGGAGCAAGCTGTTTTCGATCAGATCCCGCACCGCCGCATTGGCGTCGGAAACACTCCAGATCAGATGGTCGCCGCTCCGCTCCATCAGCCGATCCTCTCAAAAATCAGGATGAAAAAACGGGTGAGCAAGCTCGCCACCACCCGGCCGATCAGAAAGAGGTAGTCGATGAGGAAAAATGCCAGCATCAGCACGACGAAAATCGCTCCCTTGACGAATTCCGACGTGTTGAGCTGCCGGAATCGGGGGAAGAGCGAGGAAAAGATGTTCCAGCCGTCAAAA
The DNA here is from genome assembly GCA_050255955.1 of Victivallaceae bacterium. Lineage (GTDB taxonomy): Bacteria > Verrucomicrobiota > Lentisphaeria > Victivallales > Victivallaceae > JAVBUI01. Next base: position 6,345 of record JBFWIO010000120.1, on the reverse strand, counting down.
CCCGGCACCGGCAACAGATTGAAGACGAAAAGCACCACATTGAGCACCGAGCCGCGCCAGAGCATGTTGGCCGAGAACTCGATTTGCTCGGTATTTTTGCCGAACGCCACCAGCGCCGCCGTCAAAATGGCGAAAACCGCCACGAGGATCAGATTGGCCGCAGGTCCGGCAAAAGAGACCAGCACATCGCTGTATTTGCGCCTGAAGTTGTGCGGATTGACCGGCACCTGTCCCCAGGCGATGCCGACAATGGCGAACATGAAAAGTGAAACCAGCCCCATCTGTTTCATGGGATTGAGCGTCAGGTGTCCGGCGTCGGCGGCGGTGGGGTCTCCTTCGCGCAAGGCGACCCAGGCGTGGCAGAATTCATGAAAGGAGATCGAGAACATCACCAACAGCGCCATCGCGAAAAAATAAGACGGATCAGTGAACAGATAGTTGATAAAAAGATTCATAAAACTCCGAAAAAAACTGAAAAATGAGCGAAAAAGTACTATAAACTTAGTTTGGCAAGTGCAAAATTCAAATAAAAAAGCAAAAAAACGGCTTGAAAAGTGCTCAGCGAGGCATATATTGCATCAGGGGTAGTATATCTTGAATGAGTTTTTTTGACGGAGAATGCGAAATGTCGTATTTCAGCAATAAAATCAAAAAGCGCCGCTTCACCATGGTCGAGTTGCTCGCCGTGATGGCGATTATTATGATTGTCGCCGGTATCGGCATCGGTGCCTACAGCTACGGAATGACCAAGCTCAAGGAAAACCGGACCCGCACCACCATCGCCCAGATCGAGGGCGCGCTTGAGTCGCTGAAGGCAAAATATGGCTACTACCCGGCCACTCCCAATAACGGCAGCGGCACCACCGACTACAGATTTTATCTCGATTTGAACGTCAATCACAACTCGTTTTCGACTGCCTACAAAAATGGCACTTCCGAGCCCTCCGGCACTGCGATATATCCGGAGGAATACATGGAGCATTACCGCACCGCGGTCGATTACGAAAAGCTCAAGAAAAAAGCCAGGCGCTTCGGCTCCGGCAACTACAGTGTCGTGGTCGACGGCTGGGGACAGCCGCTCTATTACCGCTGCCCGGGCTTGCACAACCCCGCTTCTTATGACCTTTACTCCGCCGGAGCGGACGGCAAGGTCGGAACCACCACTGACAATTTGTGGAGTACAAGTTATTCACTCGGCGTACTGGAAAATACTCCCATCGCCTGTGATGCCAAACTTGCTGATGATATTGCCAACTTTTGATTGAAAACATACTTTGAGGTTATTGTCATGAACAAGCGTAGTTTTACACTGGTTGAACTTCTGGTGGTGATTGCCATTATCGCCATCCTTGCCGGCCTGGTCTTTCCTGCCATCAGCAAGTCGGTGGAAAAAGCCCGAGTCACCCAGGCCAAGGCGGATATCGCCCATCTCTTGACCGCGATCAAATCCTATGAATCCACTTATAGCGTGCTGCCGGTTCCCTACAGCAGCACCGGAACCGTGACCACTCCAAGTGTGTGGAACGATTATCGCGACAGCAACCTTGATATCAAGAACGGTACAGCCAATTCCAAGGACTATGATATATTTGTCCAGTTCATGTCAAAGGCCAATATTTCCAACAACAAGGCCACTGATGAAGTCGATCGCGGTATCGGTTCTTCGGCGGTTGCCGCCAATATCCGTAACATCACTTTCCTCGATCCGCCGCAGAAATTCGCACAGAAAGGCTTCGTCGATCCGTGGGGCACCCGCTATGCCATTATCTGGAACGACAAATACAGTCCCACCGGCGTTGAGTTCGACACTTGGACCAATGCCAATAAATCGATGCTGCGCGGCAGTGCATTCATTTACTCGTTCGGGCCCAACCGTACCGACGACAAAGGGCATAATGTGCCCAACGGCGGGGCGCCTAAAACGGATGATATCAACAGCTGGGACGGCAATTGAACATGATTTTCTCACGAGTATCATCGCGGCGTGCTTTCACGCTGGTTGAACTGCTGGTCGCCATCGGAATCATCGGTATTCTGGTGGCGATCGGGATTCCGGCATTTCAGAAATTGACCAGCGGCAACCGCCTGTCCAATACGGCATCGATGATTCGCGGCATGTCCGAACAGGCGCAGTCGATGGCCCTGACCCATCGCCGTTATGTGGCTCTGCTGATCGACGACAAGGGCCAACTGTACGGAGGCCGGGATCAGGCGGTCTGGGTTTGCTTCGTCAAGGACTACAATGACTCTACCGGTGTGGCCGCCTTTGAGGAACCCATTGCCGGCGTTAACTGGCGGCGATTCCCGGACGGGGTGGTGCTGGCCGCCGCGGATACCTCTTCGAGCTTGTCGCCGCGCAATTCACTCGGGACCGGCTTGGCCAATACCGGGACTGTGAACTATGATTCAAAGTCGTTTGATGCCATTATTTTTTCGCCATCCGGCAATGTGATCAGACCCGCCGGCAACTATTATCTGTTGCTGGCCGAAGGGGTTTTGGGCGGTTCCGCCGATCCGATCGTTTATCCCAACCGGGATGTTGACGGCAATCTTGCCAACCGGACGTTGATGGAGATCAACCGTTTTACCGGCAAGGCCCGGATCATTGAATAAGGGGTGTTCCGATGAGGCAAAAAAAATACTTCAATATGATTGAACTGGCGCTCGCCATCGCGGTCATCGCGGTGGGGATTTCCAGCATTATGGTGCTCTTCCCGATCGGCATCAATTCCACTCAGGATGCGGTTGCCAACAACAACATCACCGATGTCGCCGAGCAGATTGTTGCTCAAATCAAGGCGTATGGCATGAAGAGTCCCTCCGCCGACTGGCGCACTGCGGCCAACGGAGGCCCGGCGACTGATTTTATCGGCAAAATGCCGGCCACCGCCCCGACCCCGCCTGAGCTCTCCGATTTTGCCGCCGCATTGACCGATCAGCCGACCATCAGCAAATCGTCCGCCAGCGACTATTGTTTTCGCGCGGTTCAGGTTTCCACCCTTACTGATGGCGGCAGTACGGTGCCGCGCATCGACTTCGACGCCGGAGTACGGGTCTGGCGCTCGGGAGTCAATGATTTCAGCGGCCTGCCGAACAGCGACCCGCCGCCTCAAGCCGGTTTGGCGATTGAACTCAAAAATACCGCCGGGGTAAAGTTGAATACGTTAACTCCGGTGCCGGAAGCCAATGCTCCGGACCGCTATTTTGCGATTATCAATATTGAAATCAGCTGGCCGCTGGAGTTGCCTTATGCGATGCGTGTGGCCAAGGGTAATGTCCGGCTTTACCGGATTGAACTATTCAACCCCAATGCGGTGCTATGAAAAAGATACTGCGTAAAAAACGAAACTGCTTCACCCTCGTCGAAATCCTGGTGGCGATGGCGGTGTTCAGTATCCTGATGATGTTCATGATGCGCTTCTTCTCCGGCACCCAGAAACTCTGGGCCGACTCCGAGGGGCAGAATGAAGTCTATTCCGACGCCCGGGTGGCGATGGACTTTGTATCGACCTTGTTGGAAAATTCGGTTTCAGTCGAGAATAAAATACCTTTTGCGCTGGTCAAGGGGACATACGGCGATGACCGGATCTATTTCTGCACCAAATCGCCGATCAAGCTCAATACCAATGCGCAGTCGAAAATGTTCTTCGTCGTGCTGCGGATTGACAACCCGCTGGAGACCGATGTCGACAAGAAGTATCCGGATAAGCTGCGGCTTGCCGCGCTGGGGGATCAGAGTACCGCTTTTGACTCGATGTTCCACACCGCCACGCTTGATACCACAAAAGTCGATGCGTTGCTTGGCAGCGGCACGCTCAATGACACCTGCGAAGCGATCATCGATCGGGTGACCGGGCTGGAAATGACCGCTTACAAAAATGATATGAGCAAATATACCGGTTCGCCGATCAACCAGGTGCCTTATGCCGTCACCATCAAGCTCTCGATGCTTGACAGCAATAGCTATCGCAAGTGGAAAGAGCTTGGCGGACGGATCACCGAAGGCACCAATACCACCAGTTATCGGTTCCGCAAGCAGAATGAACGTGAATTCACCCGTACGATTTATCTCGGCGACCGCAGTTACACGCCATAAATACCAGGATCAGATGCTATGAAGATACCTCGCCAAAGCAAAGAAAAAGGGATCGCGTTGCTGTTTGCGCTCGGCATGATCAGTCTTTTGCTGGTCATGGCGCTGGCTTATGCCACCAATGCGATCATCGCCCGCAAGTCGGCGCTCAACAACAGCAACCGCGCCCGCGCCAAGAACTACGCCCAGTCGGCGATAAACCGGGTGATGGCTTCGCTGGCGTTTTACGACGCGGTGACCGAGCCAGCCGCGGGTACGCCGCCGTCGATTCTGGTGACCGCCACCAACGTCACGTCGGTCGGGACCAAAGACGCCGCCGGCAATGAACCCGCCGATAATGCCCGTCTCGCGCTTCAGACCAAAAGCAATCCGCTGGCGGTTTTGTTTGAAGACGGTGCGGCGACCGCTTTTTTGTATCCCAATTTGAAAGTTCAGCAGACCCCGCGCTGGCATTTGCTGCTTGACAGCAACAATCGGATCATCGGCCGCTACGCTTATGCCATTTTGCCGCAAACCGCCAAGCTGCCGATTCCTGCCTTGAACAACCGCATGGAAACCGCCGATGGCACCGGTGCCGTCACCGGTCTGGCTGCTGCGCCTGCCACCCGGCTGGGCGCGAATATCAATGAACTGTTGCTCAGCATTGACAGTGCGCAATATCAGCCCAACGGCCGCCCGACGCCGTCTACTGCCGCACCGGTCCGGCGCTGGTTGGCGCCCGAACAGGCATTCAATGCCCTTGCCGTCAAAACTGCGGTCAACCGGGATATGCTCCGCCGCGACTATGAAATTTATGCGCCGTCCTGGCCCGAAGTATACACGTATATCGACGGCGGCAACGCCACCCACAAATACCACCGCTTTGATCTGACCCAAGCCATCACCAAGCCCGCATCCGGCAATCAGACCGCCGTACAAACGCTGCTCGGACTCAACGGCAGTGACACAGTAGTCACCCCGGCCGAGTTTGCCGATACTGATGCGATTGCTCCTGCGGCCACTCCTCTGCCGTTCCTGCGCAAAATCGGGACCCTCGCCGACGCCGGGCCCTATCAGGCCAGCCGGCTGAATCTCGCCAAGCAGATCGCCGCCAATCTGATCGACTATTGCACCACCGACAACGTCCCGACGTCCGACAGCAACAACTGGTGGGGTTCGCCGCCAAATTACACCGGAAACAAAAAAACGTACTACTTTGACGAAGTCGCCGTCGGCTTCGAGCTTCAGGCTTCGTCGACCAAGCGTGCGGTGCTCTTGCCGACGCCGAGAGATGTGATCGACATCGATGCCTCGGTCACGCCCTCGGCACTGGCGGTCGAATTGGCTTATGTCTACGACGGAACGATCCCGAACCCCAACGGCTACAGTGTCAGCGTCGATGGTTCGGTCACCGTCAATCTCAAGATCGGCGATCCCGCGGCGGTTTCCCAAGTCATCAATTTCACCGGCGCCAATTTGGTTTTTTCGGGAGCGGCAAGCCAGTTTTCCTCCTGCGTGCTGCAGTTGACAGCGCCGCCGACAGTGAGTCATTCCGTCACCGATATTGAATTGACCGGAAATCTGGCGGTGACCGTCACTTTCTCCAATCTGACCATCACCAAACTCTATTTGGCCGATGGTGCGAATCCGATCGACTTTGTCCGCGACATTACCTATGCCAATCCTTCGCTGACGCTTTCCGAAACCTTACCCGCCGACACCGGTCTCAAGAGTGCTTCAGGTTACATCGGCTTCGCGGTGGTTGACCCCCGGGCCAATCTCTCCAATACCGCCGGAACCAACGACAACTGGGAAGCGATCGAGTCTGCGGCCGAGTCCAACCCGCTGACGATGCCCTCCGGCGGTCCGTCCTCCGGCAGCGCCACGTTCGGCAACAAAAACAGCGCATCGAATGCGCTCTCCGCAATAGGGGATCAGGTCGATATTTTTGCCAATCCGCTTTATTTCCGCAACGGTCCGATGATCTCCCCGGCCGAGCTCGGCTACATTCACCGCGGTACCAAAGGGATGACCCTCAATCTCGCCGCCAGCAATCCGACGCTGGCCAATCCCAAAGAATACAACCCCGGCGCGGTCGACTGGACCGCCGACGGCATTGCCTATGCCGACGGCGACGGCGGCATTCTCGATCAGGTCAAGTTCTCCTGGAAGCCCAAGGAGCACGGCAAAGTCAACTTGAATATCCGTGACGGGATTGCTTTTGATTCGGCCAGCCCGACTGCGGCGCGGGCGTTGCGCGTACTCTTCCTGGT
>JBFWIO010000119.1:0-8478 GCA_050255955.1 Victivallaceae bacterium | reverse complement strand
CCACGCGGTGAGGCGCGAGCCCTGAAGCAAAGGGCGCGTTTCGTCGGAATAGACTTTGACTTTCAGCCCCTCCTCGTGCGCACAATAAACCGGGGCCAGCGCGGTGCCGTAATCGCCGGTCGCCAGCGCCCCGGCGTTGCAGTGGGTGAGTACCGTTGCTCCGTCAAAGAGAAGTTGCCTGCCATGCTCTCCGATCGCCCGGCAAAGCCCGATATCTTCGCTCAAAATATCGAGCGCGAAGCCAAGCAGGGTGCGCGGGGCGGTGTTTAACGCCGGAGCCGCGGCCCGGGTTTCGGAAATGACCCGCTCAACCGCCCATCTGAGGTTGACCGCGGTCGGCCGGGCGGCGGCAAGCTCCGCACCGTCAGCCTCCAGGCGACGGAAGAACTCTTCGACCGACAATACCCTGTAGTGTTGCGCCGCCGCCGCCAGCCCGAGCGCCGCACCGCAGCCGATCGCCGGCGCCCCGCGAACCGCAAGGCGGCGGATGGCGTCAATCACTTCGGCAAGGCTGTCCATTTCAAGATAAAGCTCCCGCTCCGGCAACAGCGTCTGGTCGAGCAGGCGCAACTTGCCGGGCTGGTTCAAGGTTTCAGGAGAACGCCGGTCAACGACCTGGCGATCCTGCCGGAGCCACCGTACCGTTTGCATTGTTGTTGCTTTTTCCTTCCGGTGAAGTAATCGGAGCGTCGTAGTCGATCCCGGGCAGCGCTTCGGCCCCGCCGGTGACGATCACCTGGCCGGTGGCTGAATCGTAGACCAGACTCGGAATGGTCTTGGTGGTCTTCATGTAGCGGTCTATTTCCGGTTTGCCGTTGATGTTGACCACGATGTAGCGGAAAATTTTCGGTGAAATCGGCATCAGGATATGAAGCCGGCTCAGCATGTCGACTTCGATCTTGTAGCGTTCCATCCCGATTTCGCGGCCGATCCGGATCACTGAATAAATGGTCTTGCCGTCCTCGATTACCAGATAATAGTACTTGGTCGCGTTCTCGACCAGCATCCGCAAGGAATAGGTGCGATCCTTGATGGTGTTGTCGATTTTTTCGGAAACCCGCAGCATTTCCGGAATCCCAACCTTGCGCGACCAAACCACCACGCCGGGATTGACTTCAAAACGGCACTCGTTGGAACGGAACATATCTTTGAGCTGAGCATGTTTGACATAAGCGTGAACCCGGTATGCCCCGAGTCTGCCGAGGGGGAAAAAGGCACTCAGCGGAACGACGATTTCCTTGGTTTCACCCGGCATCAGGATGGTGCCCTCAAGCATGTACTGCTTGCCCTGTATTGCCGGCACCACGCCGTCGGCTCCCAGCGTGACATCAAACAAAAGTTCGCCGTGGAGCTTGTCGTCTTTGCCGAAAACCAGCGGCTGACCGCTGTAGTTGCGCATTTTGACCTTGGCAAAGACCGCTTCGTACTGCATGTAGACGCTGCGGCTCAGTTTGAGTTCGAGCGAGACCTGGGCCGCCGCCGGCAATCCGAAGCCGAACAGCAGGAGGCCGAAGAAAAATCCGGCAAGTAATTTTCTGGTCATTATCATATCTCCCTGGTGAGTTGTTGAACCGCCGCCGCCGCAACCGTCGCCGCATCGAGCCGGTGACAGGGCGGATCATCGCGATCAAGCCGGCACTGCCGGCCGAGACACTTGGCACAGGCCAGTCCGGCCTGAAAAATCCGGTGGTTGCCGCCGAAAGGTCCGGTCAGGGCAGGATCGGTCGGCCCGAAAAAACCGAAAACCGGAACGTTCTGCGCCGCCGCCACATGAACCGGTCCGCTGTCATTGCTGAGCACCAGCTCGAATCGCCGCATTACTTCGATCATCTGTCCAATCGAAGTTTTGCCCGCGAGCGACACCGCGACGGCAAATTTCAGTTGACTCGCAATCGCGGCGGCGGCCGGCTCGTCGGCACGGCTGCCGATAATCACAAAAGCACAATTCCCGACCTTTTCGGCAATCCGGTCGATCACTTCGGCGAAAAACGCCGCCGGAAACGCCTTGGTCCGCCAGCGCGCCCCCGGAATCACTCCGATCAGGCGACGCCCGGCCAGCTCCGCCGGCAGCTCAAGCGCAAAGCGACCCGAAGGCAACTCAAACGCTTCCGGCCTGCGGTCGGTGCCGAGAATCCGTTGAACCAGCGCGATGTTGCGCTCGACCGCGTGCAGTTTCATATCGACATTGTGGCGTTCGCCGTAGAGACATTTGGAAATCGCTTCGCGCGGAGCGGCAAAGCCCTCCGGACGCGGGCCGCGCGCGAGAAAACCGAAAATCGAACTGCGCATCAACCCCTGAAAATCAATCACCAGATCGTAACGCTCACGCCGGAGTTCCCCGACCAGATGCCGGAATTCGCGCGGGAAAGCGGAAATTTTCGCCAGATTGCGGCGGTTGAAGAGAATCTTTTTGCGCACCGGAAACGGGCTGAAATCAAGCGCCTCGGCGAACGCCGGATGGACCAGCCAGTCGAGCTCGGCGTCCGGGTAAAACTGCTTCAGCAGCGACACCGCCGCAAAGGTATGGAAAATATCGCCGAGACTGCTCGGTTTGATCACCAGAATGCGTTTGACCGCCGCGGTTCCGACCGCTGCTGCCGCGGCTGGAGCGGGCGCGACGGAATTTCGCATCCGGCACGGAGAATCTGCAGGAACCGATACCCGGGCCCGCATCATGATCAGCTCCCGGTAGCCAGACGAACCGCCAACCGTTCAGGCAATCCGGCCGCCAGCACCTTCTGCTGGGTCAGCGCCACCTCGTAGGGAAGCCGGTAACGGGTCACCGTGCGTTCATTGGTGTCGTAGACGGCAAAGCTGGTCCGGGGATCGCGGTTGCGCGGCTGCCCGATGCTGCCGACGTTGAAGAGATATTTGTGGCCGGTCTTGATCTCGACCCGGCTCTCGTCGGCTGCCGCAAAATCGGACACCAGAATGCTGCCGTCAACGATCAGCTGGTTCCATTCCGCAATCTCCTCGACCGCGCGCTCATTGAATTTGGCGATCGGCTTTTTGCAGAAAGCGACCGGCACATGGGAGTGCCCGCAAAAACAGATCTGAGTGTGCTGATATGAAAAGTTGTCGCGGGCATGATGCTCGTCGAAAATGTAACCCCAGTGTTCCGGCGAATCGAGCGTGGCGTGCACCAGCGTGGTGTTGATTGCCATCATGCTGGTCCGGTAAGGAGTGTTGACCAGCCATTTGCGCTGTTCGGCCGAGAGTTGCCGCCGGGTCCACAAAATCGCCTGCCGGGCGCTCTGGTTGAAGCCGCTCATCTCCTCGTCGTCACTGCCGGTGTACTCGTCGTGGTTGCCGCGCACCATGCTGACCGGATTGAGTTGCCGCACCAGTTCAAAACAGGCCACCGGATCGGCATTGTAACCGACGATGTCGCCAAGGGAGATATAATGGTCTACTTCCAATTCCCGGCACTTGTCGAGAACCACCGACAAGGCCTCCAAATTGGAATGGATATCGCTCAGAACCGCATACTTTGCCATCGTTTGATCATTCCAGAAAATTAACTGTGTACCTGTATCAGCGAACGGACCGGATATCCGGTCAGTGCGTTTCGTCCGTGGAGAAATTCGAGCTCCATCAAAAAGCGGATGCCGATCACCTCCGCGCCAAGCGTCCGCAGCATCCGGGCCGCCGCCGCGGCCGAACCGCCGGTGGCGAGCAGATCGTCGATCAGCAGCACCCGCTGTCCGGACCTGACCGCGTCGCGATGCATTTCCAGCGTTCCCGCCCCGTATTCGAGCGCGTATTCCTCGCTGATGCACTCAAAAGGCAATTTGCCTTTTTTGCGGATCGGCACGAAACCCACCCCGAGCCGCAGCGCCAGTGCGCCGCCCAGGATGAACCCCCGGGCGTCAATCCCCGCGACGCAGTCACACTCTCCCGGGGCGATGTCCGCGGCGAAAAATTCGATCAAATCACGGAACAGCGCGGCATCCGCCAGCACCGGAGTGATATCTTTGAAAATAACTCCCGGCTTGGGGAAATCGGGAATATCGCGAATGGCCTTTTGAATGCGCGAAACGTTGTCCATCGATCAGCTTCCTCCATAACCTGAAAACAAAAAACTCCCCGCCCCCGCCCTTTCCATAAAGGAAAGCGCCGGGCGAAAAGCGATGCGGCGATTCTGTAAGCCGGATTCTGTACCCTCCCCGAAGGGCGGGCGGCAATCATCTGTCTCGGCGACCAGAACCCGGGATTCAAAGCGCCGCGAGCAGCGGCTCATCCCCTATTTGGTCTTGCTGCGAGAGGGGTTTACCATGCGGCGCGACTCTCGTCACTCGCCCGGTGGGCTCTTACCCCACCCTTTCACCCTTGCCCGGATTTGCATCCGGGCGGTCTGCTCTCTGTTGCACTTTCCTTCCCGCGGCGTATTGTCCGCGGTATCCTTCTTTATCAAAAGGACTCTCTGCTCTATGCAGTCCGGACTTTCCTCCCCGCCCGAAAGCGGAGCGATTGCCCGAATCGCCGCATCATTGGTAATATATGCCGCAATCGCCATTATGCAAGAGCAATGAATAAAAAAACCGCCGATTTGAACTCCCCGATACCGCCCCGCGCGGAAAAAAAAAGGCGTCACCGAAAAGTGACGCCACGGTTTACCCGGAGCTTACAACTCGGCCAGTCGCGGCTTGCGCGCGGCGGCGGTTTCGTCCAGCCGTCCGACCGGCGTGGTGACCGGGGCGCGGCGGAGCGATTCGGGATCGGTTTTGACCTTTCCGGCGATTTCGATCATCGCCGCGATGAAGCCGTCGATGGTCTCTTTGCTCTCGGTTTCGGTCGGCTCAACCATCAGCGCCTCCGGCACGATCATCGGGAAATACATCGTCGGCGGATGATAGCCACGGTCGATCAGGGCCTTGGCGATGTCGAGCGCATGGACGCCGTCTTCGGCCTGAAGCTTGGCCGAGAGCACACACTCGTGCATGCACGGGCGGTCGTACTTCTCAAAGAAATACGGCTTGAGCCTGGCGCGGATGTAATTGGCGTTCAGCACCGCGTTTGCCCCGACCCGCCGGAAGCCTTCGCGGCCGAGGGTGAGCATATAAGCATAAGTCTTGAGAATCACCCCGAAGTTGCCGTAAAAAGGCGCGATGTAGCCGATCGACTCCGCAAAGGTGTATTCGAGCGAATAGGTGCCGTCCGCACGCTTGGCCACCCGCGATACCGGCAGAAAAGGAACCAGCTTTTCGCAGACTCCGACCGGCCCCGCGCCGGGACCGCCGCCGCCGTGGGGCGTGGCAAAGGTCTTGTGGACGTTGACGTGCATGACGTCGAAGCCGAGGTCGCCCGGACGCAACCGGCCGATGATCGCGTTGAAGTTGGCGCCGTCGCAGTAGCTCAGCGCGCCCGCTTCGTGGACCAGGTCGTTGATCGCTTTGACATTGGGGTCAAAAAGGCCGAGCGTGTTGGGACACGTCAGCATAAAGCCCGCCACACGGGGCGAAAGTTTCGCTTTGAGGTCGTCGAGATTGACATTGCCGTCGGCGTCGGACTCGACCACCATGCACTCAAAACCGGCCACCGCGGCGCTGGCCGGATTGGTGCCGTGGGCGGCGTCCGGGATCAGCATGATCCGCCGCTCGTGGTCGCCGCGCGAGCGGTGATATGCGGCGATCAGCATCACCCCGGTGAGTTCGCCGTGGGCTCCGGCCATCGGCTGCATGGTGCATTCCGCAAAACCGGTGAGTTCGGCCAGGATCGACTGGGTTTCGTAAATCACCGCCAGTGCCCCCTGGGTCAGCTGGCCGCCATGCCGGAGCTGGGGCAGCAGCGGATGGAGTTCGGCAAAACCCGGCAGAGACACAATCCGCTCGTGGAATTTGGGATTGTACTTCATGGTGCACGATCCCAGGGGATAAAAGTGGGTGTCAACTCCCATGTTTTTGCGGCTGAGATTGGTAAAGTGCCGGATCACTTCGAGTTCCGAGAGCTCCGGCAGCTCGGCGGGCTTTTTGCGCCGCAGATGGGCCGGAATCTGGTCGGCGGCCGGCACTTTGCACTTCGGCAGCGAAGAACCGCGCCGCCCCGGTTTGCCTTTGGCGAAAATCAGTTCCATAACACCGCCTCCAATGCATTGACGAGGCCGCGAATCTCTTCGCGGGTGCGTTTTTCAGTAACCGCCACCAGCAGCTGGTCGGCGCGGTCGGGATAGTAACGGCCGAGCGGGAAGCCGGCGGCGTAACCCTTGTCGATCAGGCGCCCCACCGCTTCGGCGGCGTCGATCGGCAGCCGGATTACGAATTCGTTGAAGAACGCCTCGCCGCCGACCGGCTCGACGCCGCGGATTTTGAGGAGTTCGGTGCGGGCAAAAAGGGCGTTGGCGGCGCACCCGGAGGCGACGTCGATCAGCCCCTGCTTGCCGACGCAGCAGAGATACACCAGCGCCGAGAGCGCGCACAAATTTTCATTGGAGCAGATGTTCGACATCGCGTTTTCGCGCCGGATGTGCTGTTCGCGGGTCTGGAGCGTGAGGACGAAGCCCTCGCGGCCGGACGCGTCGCAAGTCCGCCCGACCACCCGGCCGGGCATTTTGCGGAGATACTTCTCAGTCACCGCCATAAAGCCGAGGTAGGGCCCCGAAGGAGAGCGGAATGCCGAGGCTCTGCCCCTCCCCGGTGACGATGTCGAAGCCCATTTCGCCGGGCGGGGTCAGCAGCGCCAGCGCCACCGGATACGTCGAAGCCACCGCCAGCGCACCGCGTTCGTGAACCGCCGTGACCAGCGTGCTCCAGTCCTCGACTGCGCCGAAGACGTTGGGGTACTGCACCAGCACGCAGGCGGTGTTGTGATCGACCGCCGCCAGCAGCGGGCCCATCGCCGAGTCGGAAACGCCGGCCGGCACTTCGATTAATTCGACGTCGAGGTTGGAGGCGTAGCATTGGATCATTTTGCGGTAAATCGGCGAGACCGCACAGGAGATCACCGCCCGGCGCTTGCCGGTCACCCGCACCGCCAGCATCATCGCTTCAAACAGCGCGGTGCCGCCGTCGTAGAGCGAAGCATTGGCGACCGGCATCGCGGTCAACCGGCAGATCATGCTCTGGTACTCGTAAATCGCCTGGAGCGTCCCTTGCGAGGCCTCGGGCTGATACGGGGTGTAGGCGGTGTAGAATTCCGAGCGTCCGGTGATTTCGTTCACCGCCGCCGGGATCAGGTGGTCGTAATACCCGGCGCCGAGGAAGTTGATCAATCCCGACGCATTTTTGCCGGCGAGCTTGCGCAAGCGGCTGGTGACCTCGTACTCGGAGAGCCCTTCGTCGAGATGTTCGAACGCGGGTTCGGGGAAAGTCACCCCCGAGCGCTTCCACATCTCCGCAAAGGATGCGCAGCCGATTTCGCTCAGCATCTGCCGGCGGTCGGCCTCGGTATTGGCGATGTAGGGCATGGTTTCGTCTCCATTAAAAAACGCCGGAGCGTATCCGGCGCAGTCGATTTCCGTTTTTTTTCCGGCGAAGGTCAGCTTTCCAGTGACTTGAGGTATTTGAAATAAGCCTCTTCGTTCATCATGTCGTTGATCTCGGAGCTGTCGATGTTGCCGAGGCGGCAGAGCCAGCCTTTGTCTTCGGGCGACTCGTTGATCAGCCCGGGCTCGTCGATCAAGGCGTCGTTGACCAGGATCACGGTGCCGCTGATCGGCGAATAAATATCGCTCGAGGCTTTGACCGATTCAACTTCGCCGAGCTTGTCGCCGATGATGAAGTCGTCGTCTTCCTCGGGGAGCTCGACGTAGGTAATGTCGCCGAGTTCATTGGCGGCGTATTCGGAAATCCCGATGACCGCCTCCTCGCCGACAATTTCCACCCATTCATGATCTTCGGAATAATACCGCATCGTCACCTCTCAAAATTCGTATGTTTGATTGAAATTACTTTTCCCGGCCCTGGAAGCGGAAAAAAGTTAAAAAAGACTGCATCACCGCTTCGGGAGAGAATTAAACACTGCCGGAAGCAAAAGTCAAGCGTGGATCATGGATTTTATTAAAAAAATTTATACCAACTTACTCTCCCGGCGGAAAAACCGGGGGCAGAAACTCCGCCGGGTCGATCTCGGCATTGAGTTTATTGAAGTTGATTTTGGAGCGTTCGACAACGCCGTCGTTGTCGCTTTCGGTCTCTTCGGGAATCATTACCCCTTCGTAGAGTCCGTAGCGGAGAACCGTGGAACTGTAGTTTCGCGGCGCCGGAATGGTGATCCGGTGCAGCAGAAAATTATGTTTCCCGATGTAAAGGATATAGGGCGGCTGGTCCTTGATCTTGGAGTAACAGATCATCTTGTAATATTCATTGTCGCCGATTTTGGTCAACTTGAGCTCGACCTGGGCAAAAAGATCCTGATAGGAGTCATCGGGGTCGCCCAGCCGGAAGAGCGTTTTGATCTGCTGGAGCAAGTCGCCGGTAATCGGAACGATCATCTTTTTCGGATAATCGATGAACCAGGCGGAATCGCCGTTGAGAATATAGG
>JBFWIO010000118.1:0-8556 GCA_050255955.1 Victivallaceae bacterium | reverse complement strand
TGATACTCGGCCGAGCTCCGCAGCCGGCTGTCGCGGGCGAGGGCAAAAAGATAGGTCTTGGCCTGGTCGGGATGCAGCGACATGGTGACGTTGGCGAGCAGGATCAAGGCGTCGCGGTCGCCGGGCCGGATGGCGATCGCCTTGCCGAGGGTCGTGAGGGCGTCGGTCCAGCTTTCGCGGCGGAGGCTGTAGAGTCTTCCGAGCGTGTATTGGGCGGCAAAGGATTCGGGTTCGAGCTCGACCGCTTTTTTGGCGGCTTCGACGGCGGCGTCGAGCTTGCCGGTTTTCTCGAACATTACGGCCTGAAAAATCAGTGCGTCGGTGCGTTTGGAGTCCTGCGAGACTGCTTTTTTAGCCAGGGCGAGCGCTTCTTCGGGGCGTCCGGCGGCGTTTTCGGCGGCGGCTTCTTTGAGCAAAGTATCGACATCGCGCGACGGGCCGCATCCGGCGGCAAGCATCAGCGCGGCAACAAACATCAGATAAAAAACATGTTTCATTTTCAATACCGGTGGATTGGCGGTGGTCATAATCATATCATTTATAATGTAACATGGCGATTCTTTTTTTCAATCCAAATTTACCGGCAAAAGTGGAATTATCGATTTTTCGGCGCTATATTACCCGAAAGTTTTTGATCGATCCAAACTCAAGGAGTTCACCGATGATGAAATGCGTCGTTCTCGCCTACCACAATATCGGTCGCGCCGGCATCGAGGCACTGCTCAAAGCCGGCTATCAAATCGAAGCCGTGTTCACGCACCGCGACAATCCCAATGAAAACATCTGGTTCGGCTCGGTCGCCGAGCTGGCGGCGGAAAAAGGCATCGAAGTCTTTGCCCCCGAGGACATCAACCACCCGGTCTGGGTCAACCGGATCAAGGCGATGGCTCCCGATTTCATCTTCAGTTTTTACTACCGCGAGATGGTCAAGCCGGAAATTCTGGAAATTCCGCGTTGCGGCGCATTGAATCTCCACGGCTCGCTGCTGCCGAAATACCGCGGCCGGGTGCCGCTCAACTGGGCGTTGATCAACGGCGAGAGCGAAACCGGGGTGACGCTTCATTACATGACCAAACGCGCTGATGCGGGGGATATTGTTGACCAGGAGGCTTTTGCGATCGAGGACTGCGACACTGCCAAAACGCTTTTCGACAAGGCGGTGGCGGCTTCGACAAAGTTGCTTGACCGCACCTTGCCGCTGCTCAAAAACGGCGAAGCCAGGCGCCGCGCCCAGAACGAAGCCGACGCCACCACCTACGGCGGCCGCAAACCCGCCGACGGCGAGATCGACTGGAAGAAATCGGCGACCGCGGTGCGCAATCTGATCCGCGCGGTGACGCGGCCGTATCCGGGCGCGTTTTCATTTATCGGCGACCGCAAAGCCTTTTTCTGGGCGGCGGAAGTGGTCGAAAGCAATGGCGACGCCGCGCCCGGCACGGTGATTTCGGCCAAGCCGCTCACCATCGCTTGCGGTGACGGCGCGTTGCGGATTACCGCGGCGCAGCTGGAGAGCGGGGTGTACACCACCGGCGACCAGTTCGCCGAGGACGCCCGGATCGTCAAAAACATGACGTTCGGGGCCAATGTCCGTACCGCGCGCAACGCGGAGCGGCGCAAGAGCGTCTTGATTCTCGGCGTCAACGGCTTTATCGGGAGTCACTTGAGCGAACGGTTGCTGGCGTCGGGCAAATACGAAGTTTTCGGCCTTGACCTTCGCAGCAACTACATTGATCATTTGCTTGAGCGTGATCACTTTCACTTCCGCGAGGGGGACATCTCGATTCACCGTGAATGGATTGAGTACCACATCCGCAAGTGCGACATTGTGCTGCCGCTGGTGGCGATTGCGACGCCGATTGAGTATACGCGCAATCCGCTGCGGGTTTTTGAGCTTGACTTCGAGGAGAATTTGCGAATTGTCCGTTACTGTGTCAAGTACGGCAAGCGGATCATTTTCCCATCGACCAGCGAAGTGTACGGGATGTGCACCGATGCGGCGTTCGACGAAGACAATTCGCCGCTGATCACCGGTCCGATCCGGATGCAGCGCTGGATTTATTCGGCGAGCAAGCAGTTGCTGGACCGGGTAATCTGGGCTTACGGGGCCAAGGGGCAGTTGTCGTTCACCTTGTTCCGTCCGTTCAACTGGATCGGGCCGCGGCTGGACAGTCTCAATTCGGCGCGGATCGGGTCGTCGCGGGCGATTACCCAGTTGATTTTGAACTTGGTTCAGGGTTCGCCGATCCAGCTGATCGACGGCGGGGAGCAGAAGCGTTGTTTCGTCGATATTTCCGAGGGCATCGAGGCGTTGTTCCGGATTATCGAGAACGAGGGCGGGCGCTGCGAGGGCAAGATCATCAACATCGGCAATCCGGTCAACGAAGCGAGCATCAAGCGGATGGCGGAAATGCTGGTGGAGAAATTTGACCAGCATCCGTTGCGCAAGCATTTCCCGCCTTTTGCGGGTTATCTGGTGCTGGAGAGCGGCGCATTTTACGGCAAGGGGTACCAGGATGTCCAGCATCGGGTGCCGAGCATTAAAAACGCCAAAAAGTTTATCGACTGGGAGCCGGCGATTCCGCTGGATCAGTCGATCGAGACCACGCTCGACTTTTTCCTCAATGAAGCGATCAAGTCGGGTGAGTTTGTCAAAGCCCAGCTTGACTGATGCGGACGATCGGCCTCAGGATTGATGTGGACACCTTTCGCGGAACGGCGAAAGGTGTCCCGATGCTTTGTGAAATCCTGCGCAAGCATGGGGTTACGGGCACTTTTTATTTTTCGGTCGGGCCGGACAATATGGGGCGGCATTTGTGGCGGTTGTTGAAGCCGGCGTTTTTGATTAAGATGTTGCGGACAAATGCGGCGGGATTGTATGGGCCGGAGATCGTGTTGATGGGGACGGCGTGGCCGGGTTTGCGGATCGGGAAGTTGTTGGCGAAGCCGATTCGGGCGGCGGCGGAGGCGGGGCATGAGATTGGTTTTCATGCCTGGGATCATCACCGGGCGCAGGCGAAGATAGACCGGATGAGTCGGGCGGAGTTATTTGAGGAGTTATCGCGCGGGGTGTCTGAATTGGAGCGGATAACCGGGAAGAAGCCGTTGACGAGTGCGACGCCGGGGTGGCGGACGAATGAGGCGTTGTTGTTGGAGAAGATGAAATTTGGGTTTGAGTATAATTCGGACTGTCGTGGGGAGCGTCCATTTTATCCGGTGGTGGGGGGGAAGAGGTTGGGGCAGTTGCAGATACCGGTGACGTTGCCGACGTATGATGAGATTTGTGGTCGGGGCGGGGTGACGGACGGGAATTACAATGACTGTCAGATAGGTTTGTTGCGTGAGGATGGGGTGAATGTGTTGACGGTGCATGCTGAGGCGGAGGGGGGCCGGTGTGCGGGGATGTTTGACGAGTATTTGGGCCGGGTAAAGGCTATGGGGTTTGAGGTGGTGCCGTTGGGGGAAGTGGCGAGGCGGTGCAAGGATGCGCCGGAGGGCCGGGTGGTGGCGGAGGAGTTCCCGGGCCGCGAAGGCTGGCTGGCTGTACAAAAATAAATAAAAAAAAGCGCGAAGCGCCAATAAAAAAAAGCGCGAAGCGCCCAATCCCGCCCTCCGTCGTACGGAGTCGCAGTCCAGCGCGCGAAAAGCGCTGGTCGCTCGCGATCCACGCGAGCGAAGCTACGCGAAGCGCTCCCCCCACTGTCGGCGGAGCCGACGCCACACTGCGAGAGCGAAACAAGCGGCGCAAGAGCAACGCGAATTGCGACGCGCGATTGAGCGAAGCAGGGCTGTGAGCGAAGCAGGCCGGGGTGGATATGGGAGAAGGTTTCGCACGGAGGCACGGAGGGGGGATTGGGGATAACGTGTCGAGGGCGGGCGCTGGCGCGGCCGGTCGCTCCGCGGCATGCGCCGCGTCGCTCGGGCCGGGCTCAGCGGCGGAACTCTCGTTCCGCCTACTTGAGCTGGGGCTTCGCCCGGAGCGGGAACGGCGAGGCTTTGCCTCACACTCCACAAGAGGGCTCCGCGCCCTCTTGACTCCGCGCAAGGGCGCGGCCCTTGACCGGGGTACTTTGGGCAACGCGCTCGACCGGGGTACTTTTTGCGACAACAATGCAGCAAACATTTTTGCGGAATCATACACAACAGAAGGTTCAACAATGGAAAAAGAGTACGATTTTCTCAAGAAGATCGATCGCGAGCCAAGCAACCTCATCAAGGCACTGCAAGCCGTGCAAGGCCTCGAAGGCTATGTCTCCGATGACGCAATCCGGGCAGTAGCCAAGTATTTCTCCATCCCGGTAGTCGAGGTCGAGGGCGTTCTCAGCTTCTACGCCCAATTCAAACGGATCAAACCCGGCAAATTCAAAATCGCCGTCTGCGACGGCACCGCCTGCCATATCAAAGGAGCCGTCCTGATCAGCGAATGGATCGGCGCCGAACTCGGCATCAAACCCGGCGAAACCGACCGCGACGGCCACTTTTCCCTCGAAACCGTCGCCTGTCTGGGCTGCTGCAGCCTCGCCCCGGTCATGAGCGTCAACGGTCGCGTCTACGGCAAACTCGACCGCAAGGAAACCATCAAAATTTTGAAGGAGTACCGCGGCAAATGAACAACTCCATTTCCAAAATCCGGGTCGGCACCGCCTCCTGCGGCATCGCCGCCGGAGCCGAAGCCGTACTCCAGGCCCTCCGCGCCGCCGCCCCGCAACTCACCGTCGAAGAAACCGGTTGCATCGGCCACTGCTACGCCGAACCCCTGATCGAAGCCATCCTCGCCGACGGCTCCAGCGTCTTCTATTCCCAAGTCAAGGACGATGCCAAATCGATTGAAAACATCCTCACCCTCGGCGCCGATAACCGCTTCGAAATCCCCGCCGGCCGCAAGTCGCGCGAAATGATCAAAGTCCTCGCCCTCGCCGGCCGCGTCAACCCGGTCTCCTGCGAAGACTATATCGCCCACGGCGGTTACGAAGGACTCAAAAAAACCCTCGCCATGCCCCCCGAAAAAGTGGTGGACGAAGTCAAACTCTCCGGCCTTCGCGGACGCGGCGGCGGCGGCTTCCCAACCGGCATGAAATGGAGCTTCCTCGCCGCCAAAGAGACCCCGGAGAAAATCCTGATCTGCAACGCCGACGAGGGCGACCCCGGCGCATTCATGGACCGCTCGCTGATGGAGAGCGTGCCGCACCAGATGCTCGAAGGAATGCTGATCGCCGCCTACGCGACCGGCGCGACCAAACTCTTCATCTACTGCCGCGCCGAATACCCGATGGCGATCAAACACCTCAAAATCGCGATCGATCAGATTTACGAACGCGGTTTCAACGTAATCCGCGGCCGCGCGCTTGAGATCATCATCAAGGAAGGCGCGGGCGCTTTCGTCTGCGGCGAAGAGACCGCGCTGATCCATTCGCTTGAGGGCAAACGCGGCACCCCGCGCTTCCGCCCGCCTTTCCCGACCGACAGCGGTTGGAAGGGGCACCCCACCATGATCAACAACGTCGAAACCTTCGGCAACGTGCCGCTGATCCTGCGCGAAGGCGGCGCCGCCTACGCCGCGATCGGCACCGCGGGGAGCAAGGGCACCAAGCTTTTTGCCCTCGCCGGCGACCTCAAATATCCGGGTCTGGTGGAGGTTCCGATGGGGATCACCATCGCCGAAATCGTCTTTGACATCGGCGGCGCTGACCCGGCCGAGGTAAAGGCGGTCCAGACCGGCGGCCCCTCCGGGGGCTGCATCCCGGTCGAACTCTTTCACACCCCGGTCGATTACGATTCGCTTCGCAGCCTGGGGGCGATCATGGGCTCCGGCGGGATGATCGTAATCGGCAAAAAACGCTGTATGGTGGAAACCGCGCGTTATTTCCTCGACTTCACCCACCGCGAGAGCTGCGGCAAATGCACTTTTTGCCGGGTCGGGACCAAGCGGATGTTTGAGACGCTTGAGCGGATCACTCAGGGACACGGCGAAATGGCCGACCTCGACTTTCTCCGCGACCTCGGGCCGAAGGTCCGGGCGGGCTCGCTCTGCGGGCTCGGGCAGACCGCGCCGAACCCGGTGCTGGCGACCTTGCGCTACTTTGAAAACGAATACCTCGACCACGTCAAGGATCACAGCTGCAAAGCGCTCGAGTGCTCGGCGCTGGTAACGGTCAAGCTCGATCAGGCCAAATGCATCAAGTGCAAACTCTGCATCAAGAACTGCCCGGTCGGCGCGGTTTCGGCCGACTTCGTAATCGACAACGCCAAGTGCACGCGCTGCAACAGCTGTATCGAAGTCTGCCCCAAAAAGGCAATCGCACGCGCCCCCAAAAGCGAGGAATAAGCAGAAAATGAGCAATCAGATTGAATTCATATTGAACGGCAAACCGGCGGCCGCCGTGCCGGGACAAACCATTCTGGAAGTGGCGCAAAGCCAGGGTATTTTCATTCCCACGCTGTGCCGCGAAAAGCGGATATCAAAGACCACGAGCTGTTTCGTCTGCGTGGTAAAGGACAAGAAGACCGGGCGATTTTTGCCCTCGTGCTCAAGCTGTCCCGCGCCGGGGCAGGAGATCGACGCCTCGTCGCCGGACGTCGAGGAGATGCGCCGCACGGCGCTCAATTTGCTGTTGAGCGAGCACAGCGGCGACTGCGAAGCGCCGTGCCAGGTAGCCTGTCCGGCCCACGCGGCGGTCGAGGAATACGTCCGCGCCGGAAAGAACGGCGATCACCTCAAGGCGCTCGAAATCATCAAGGAACGGATTCCGCTGCCGATGACCATCGGCCGGGTCTGCCCGCGCTTCTGCGAAAAGGACTGCCGGCGCAACGTGTACGGGAAACCGGTTGCGATCAACGACTTCAAGCGTCTGGCGGCGGATTTGTATTACGACACTTATATGGAAACGCTTCCTGCTGAAACCGGACGTCGGGTCGCGGTGGTGGGGGCGGGCCCGGCGGGTCTGGCGGCGGCTTATTATTTGCGCCGCAACGGGGTCGCGGTGACGGTGTTTGAAGCGATGCCGGCGGCGGGCGGGATGACCCGCTACGGGATTCCGGAGTACCGTTTGCCGAAAGCGATTCTTGAGCGGGAGATCAACCACTTCGTCAAACTCGGGGTGAAGTTTGAGTTCGGCAAAAAGCTGGGCGAAAACCTGACGCTCGACGACTTGAGTGCGAAGTTCGACGCGGTGGCGGTGGCGGTGGGCTGCTGGCAGGCGTCGTCGATGCGTTGTGAGGGCGAAGAGCTGGCGTTGCAGGGGATCGACTTTTTGTGCGACATCGCGCTGGCGGGGAATCAGGCGCCGAATCCGGGCAAAGTGATCGTGATCGGCGGCGGCAATACGGCGATGGACTGTGTCCGCACGGTGGTGCGGCTGGGGAGTCCCGATGTCAACTGTTTCTATCGCCGGACCGAGGCGGAAATGCCGGCGGAGAAGATTGAAATTCATGAAGCCAAAGAAGAGGGCGTAAAGTTCCATTATCTGGTGGCACCGGTGTCGCTGCGGAAAAACGCTGCGGGCAAACTGGTGTTGACTTGCCGGCGGATGGCGCTGGGGGAACCGGATGCTTCCGGGCGGCGCAAGCCGGTGGAGGTGGCGGGGAGTGACTTTGAAGAGCTTGCCGACACAGTGATTGCGGCGATTGGTCAATCGACGCAGGCGCCGGCGGGCTTGCCGGTGGACCGGCGGGGGAACCTGGCGATTGCGGCGGGGGAAACCCAGGTGGCGGGCAAGGTTTTTGCGGCGGGGGACTGTGTCAGCGGGGCGGCGACGGTGGTGGAGGCGGTGGCCGGCGGCCGACTGATGGCGCAGGAGATCGTGACGATGTTGACCGGCAAGGTGTTCGGGCAGGAGCCGTTGGTGAATGTGACCCGGGGTTCGTGGCAGAGTTTGAAGAAGGACGACTTGGTTTTTCTGCGTACCGATGTTTCGGAGGCGGATCGTGAGGAGTTGGAGCTGATCGATCTTGCCAAGCGTAAAACGACATTTGAGGAAGTGGCGTTGACGATGACGCCGGAGATGATAACGCGGGAGGGGAAGCGTTGTATTGAGTGCAGTTGTACGGCGAAGGGGGACTGCAAGTTGCGTCAGCATGCGGAGGCGTGCGGGGCGCGGCCGGATGTGATACCGGGGGCGAAGTTGCCGGTATCGTATGACAATAGGCATCCGGTGATTATGCAGGATCGGGGGAAGTGTATTAAGTGCGGGATATGCGTCAAGGTGTGCAAAGAGGTGGTGAATTTGTCGTTGTTGTCGCCGAAGCGGCGTGGGTTCTTTACCTATGTCGGGACGGCGTTTGACAAGGGTTTTCCGTTGAGTTGCGCAGAGTGCGGGGCGTGTATTGAGGCGTGCCCGGTGGGAGCCCTCGACTGGCGCATAAAAAAATAAAAAAAAGCGCCGCAGGCTCAAAAAAAAGAAAAAAAGCGCGAAGCGCCAAAATCCCGCCCTCCGTCGTACGGAGTCGCCGTCCAGGGGGCGAACACCCCTGGTCGCTCCGGCTCCA
This sequence comes from Victivallaceae bacterium, assembly GCA_050255955.1. Classification (GTDB taxonomy): domain Bacteria; phylum Verrucomicrobiota; class Lentisphaeria; order Victivallales; family Victivallaceae; genus JAVBUI01. The sequence goes on along the minus strand of JBFWIO010000118.1, from coordinate 75 downwards.
CCGGAGCGAAGCAAAGCGAAGCGCTCCCCCCCTACGCGGGCGGAGCCCGCACCACACTGCGGGAGCGAAACAAGC
>JBFWIO010000117.1:0-8646 GCA_050255955.1 Victivallaceae bacterium | reverse complement strand
CGGAGAGACGGCCGACCTCCTCGCCGTCGAGGAAGTAGTCGCCCGAAGTCTGGCGGTCGTGACAGCCGAGGATGTTCATCAGCGTGCTTTTGCCGGAACCGGAAGCGCCCATCAGCGCGACGTATTCGCCGCGGTTGATGGTCAGCGTCACATTGTTCAACACCGGAACATCGATTTCTCCGAGAAAATACGTTTTGCTGACATCGAGAAGTTCAATGAGTTCCATGGCCGTTACCTCCTGCCTCTCACCTGCGCTTTGGGCAAAAATGGATTGGTGGTCTGCTGTTCGCCGGAAGCGGGGTTTTCTTTGGCGGCGGTATTGACCAACTGGACCCCGGTGATTACCGCGGCGTTTTCCGGAAGGTCGCCATCGACCAGCTCGGTGTAGACCCCGTCGGAGAGGCCGGGAGTGACCGCGACGCCCTGGATTCTGCCGTTCTTGAGCACCCAGACCGCCGATTTGCGGGGCGCGCCGCCGCCGCGGCGGCTGGCCCGGGCGGCGAGGATTTCGTTATACAGCTCTTTTTGATCATCCGGCACCTGGGCGGCCTCGGGGATGAAGCGTAGCGCGGTCGCCGGAATCCGCAGCACGTCACGGCGTTCGTCGATGATGAAGTTGACCCCGGCGGTGAGATAGGGCAAAAGTTTGCCGTCGGAGTTGTCGGTTTCGACCTCGACCACATAGGTGACGACGTTCTGGGACATCGAGGCGTTGAGCCGGATTTTGATCACTTGACCGCGGAAGCGACGGCCGGGGAAGGCGTCGGCGGTGAACCAGACCTTCTGCCCCACTGCGATGCTGCCGATGTCGGCTTCGTTGACTGAAACCCAAATCTGCATCCGGCGCAAATCCTTGGCGATCAAAAACAAACTCGGAGCGCTCATGCTCGATACCACAGTCTGTCCGATGTTGACCCGGCGGTCGATGATCACCCCGTCAACCGGCGACTTGATGGTGCAATACCCGAGGTTGCGTTTGGCGCTGTCGCGTCCGGCTTCGGCGCTGGCGATCGAGGCTTTGCACTGTTCGATCGCGGCTTCGGCGGCGGCGACGTTGGCGGCGGTGACCGCGAGTTCCGACTCGGCGGTGTCGTATTCGGTCTGGGTGATGACTTTGTTGGGACGGAGCGTTTTGGCACGTTCGAAGTTATTGGTGGCGAGCAAATGCCGCGCTTTCTGCTGCTGCAACTGGGCCTGGGCGCTCAGAAAATTGGCTTTGGCCTGCTGCAATTGGGCATCGGCCTGGCGCAAAGTGGCGGAGTAGAGCGAGTCATCGATCCGGGCCAGCACGTCGCCGTTTCTGACCACCGAACCGTAGTTGATTTCCTTGCCGTTCGCGTCTTTGCCGAATTCGGCGATCATTCCGCCGACCTGGGCTCCGACGTCTACGAGTTCCTCGGGTTCGAGCGTGCCGGTGGCGCTGATCGATTCGACGATATTGCCGCGTTTGATCAATTCGACGCGGTACTCGGGCAGTTTGTTCTTTTGGGCTTCGCGATTCTGATAGTAGTAAAAAGAGCCGGCGGCGACGGCGGCGACGATGACAAAGACGACCAGGAGCTGCTTGATTTTGCGCATATCGTAAACCTGAAGTTGCGTTGAGGTATTTAAAGAAAAAACGCACATCATGACAAAATATTGCATGATTGCGAAAAATCAATGCTGATTCGATAAAAAAAGCCCCGAAAGATTTGCGCAGAGGCGTTTGCCGCACTATTTTATGACACCGGGACTCTATCTCGCCGCCGCGCGTCGGCGATGAATTCCGATTCCCGTTCAAAATAAGGTGTTTTTTCGATGCTTCGTTTCATTTTGCGCCGCGCCGGCTATTCGCTCTTGATTCTATTGGGGGTGGTGCTGCTGACCTTTGTGCTGTTCAACCTCGCGGCGGGGGATCCGGCGGCGGCGGTGCTGGGCAAGAGCCCGAGCCCGCTGGAAGTCGAAACCCTCCGGCGCGAGCTCGGCGCCGATTTGCCGGTGCTCTACGGCAAATTCTGCCTCACCGAGTGTTTCGGCCGGGCCGACCTCGAACGGCAGTTCCTCGCCCCGAAAGTGACGTGGCGCGAAACCGGGGTGCTCGAATTCGCGCCGCGCTTCGAGAGCGCCGAACCGATGGCGATGGCCGCAGTCTTCGGTCCCGCCGGAGGCAGGCTTACCGGGGTCGAAAACGGCCGGATCGAGGGTGACACCGTTTACGTCGCCGATTCCGGCAAGCCGGTGGTGATCCGTTTTGCAGGGGAATTGCGCCGGGTCGAGCCGTACCGGATTCAGGCCAATCCGCTGCGGTCGCAATTCGTCCGCGCGCTCGGCGAAATCGTCAGCGTCCGGCCGGAATTCCCCTATGTCAAAGTGCTCGACTTCGGCAAAACGCTGACCACCCGCGAGCCGATCGGCAAGATTCTCCGGCGCGGAGTCGGCCCGTCGCTCGGACTGATGCTGCCGATTTTCGCCGGGGAGCTGATCATCGGAGTCGGCCTCGCGCTCCTCGCGGCGGCGTACAAGGACCGCTGGATCGACCGCTCGCTGGTGCTGCTGGCGGTGGGAGGCATGAGCATCAGTTATCTGGTGCTGATCATCTTCGCCCAGTGGTATCTCGGGTATTATTGCAACTTTTTTCCGGTCTGGGGATGGGGGTCGTGGGTCTACCTCGCGTTGCCGGTGCTGGTCGGGATCGTCTCGGGGCTGGGGAGCAACGTCCGGTTTTTCCGCACGGTTTTCGTCGATGAACTCAAACGCGAATATTTGCGCACCGCCGCCGCCAAGGGGTGCTCGCATTACCGGATTTATGCCGGGCATTTGCTTCGCAACGGGATGATTCCGGTGATCACCCGGGCTTCGGCGTCGCTGCCGTTCCTTTTCACCGGGAGTTTGCTGCTGGAGACTTTTTTCGGCATTCCGGGTCTCGGCTTTGCCGGGATCGACGCCCTTAACAATTCCGACCTCCAACTGTTGAAAGCGCTGGTGATCGTCAGCGCGATGCTGTTTGTGGTGCTCAATTTGCTCGCCGACCTGGCCTACGCCTGGGCGGACCCGCGGATCAGACTCGAATAAAACAATCGCCGGCACGATCCGGCGGAAAGATGATACGATGAAAAAAATGGAACTCCTCGCCCCCGCCGGCGGCGCAGCGCAGGCGATGGCGGCTTTTGAAGCCGGAGCCGACGCGATTTACGCCGGACTCTCAAAATTCAACGCCCGCGAGCGGAGCGAAAACTTCACCCCGGAATCAATGGGCCAGGTGATCGAATACGCCCGCCGCAACCAGCGCAAAGTCTACGTCACGTTCAACACCGTGATCAAAGAAAAAGAGCTCCCCGAAGCAGTCGAAATGCTGGCGGTGCTGGCCGACCTCGGCCCCGATGCGCTGATCGTTCAGGATCTCGGCGTGGTCCGGGTCGTCCGCGAATACTTCCCGCAACTTACGCTCCACGGCTCGACCCAGATGAATTTCCACAACTCGGCGGGACTTGAAGTCGCCGCCAAACTCGGGCTCAAACGGGTCATCCTCGAACGCCAGGTGACGCTCGACGAAATCGCGCTGATGAAAGAAAAAACCAATCTCGAAATCGAGCTCTTCGTCCACGGCGCGCTCTGCTGTTCGCTCTCCGGCCAGTGTCTTTTCTCCTCCTGGCTCGGCGGGGCCAGCGGCAACCGCGGGCGCTGCAAGCAGCCCTGCCGCCGCCGGTTCTTCAGCAAAAACGGCAACGGCTTCTTCTTTTCGCCGCAGGACCTCTGCATGATCGACCAGCTCGACGAGTTGCGCAAAATGGGAATCGATTCGCTCAAGATCGAGGGCCGGCTGCGCCAGAGCGATTATGTCGCCAACGTGGTATCCGCCTACCGGCTGATGCTCGACGCCCCCGCCGACGCCGACCGCGGCAAGCTCCTCGGCGAAGCGCGCAACCTCCTCTCCCGGAGCTGCGGACGCAAGTGGTCGCACGGCTTCTACACCCCCGAGTCGGCGAAAACGTTGATCAGTCACGAAAACCTCGGCGCGGCCGGCCAGCTCTGCGGCACCGTCGATGAGCTCCGCGACAACGGCTTCCGCTTCATCACCGGCAAAAAGATCCACCTCGGCGACCGCCTCCGGGTCCAGCCGGTCTCCGGCGACGAGGGCCCGGCGCTGACGGTGACCAAAATGTTCGTCAACAATCAGGACACGCGCAAAGCCCACATCGGCGACGCCGTCTTCATCTGTTGCGACAAACCCGCGCCGTACCGCGGACTGGTCTTCAAAATCGGCGAGAGCTCCCCCGACTACTCCGCGAGGCTGGCCGCTCTGCCCAAACCGCGCAAAAAACTCGCGCTTGACATCAGCATCAGCCAATCGGCCATCCGGGTCGCTGTGCGAAACGCCCCCTGCCCCGACTGGAGCAAAAGCTGGAGCCTGGCCGAAGCCAAACAGCATGCGTTGAACGAAAAAACCGTCGCCGAAGCCTTCGCCATGGCCGATTCCGAAGTCTTCGCCGCAGGCGAGATCAAGTGTGAGATCGAAGGAGCGCTCTTCTGCCCCGCCGCCGAGCTCAAAGCAGCCCGGCGCGAATTCTGGGACATGGTCAAGGCGACAGTCCCCCCCGAAGCCGTCTTCTCCGAGAGTTCGCTCGGTCTCGAACGCTTCCGGCGCGCCTGCGCGATGCTCGCGGCGGCGCCCCTCGACGGCCAGTTGCTGCCGGAGACCATTCTGCTGCGTCCCGGCGGCGAAACTCCGGCCAAGCGCCAGACCATTCGCGCCAACAGCGTCTACGAGCTCAACAAACTCTCCAACGAAGCGGTCCTGCCCGACTTCTGCCCGGAGACCAAAATCCCGTCGCTGACCCGGGCGATCGAAGCCGCCTTCAAAAGCGGCATCCGGCGCTTCCGCACCCCCGCCCTCTACGGCTTGGCGATGCTGGCGAAATACCCGGAAGTCACCGTCACCGCGGGCGGCGCGCTGCCGGTCTGCAACTCGATGGCGGTGGCCGAGCTCGCCGCCCTCGGCGTCAGCAAAGTACTCGCCCATGTCGAACTCGAACGCGACGCCGTAATCGCCCTCCGCGAACACTCGGTGCTGCCGCTTGAGCTCTACCGCTTCGGCCGCCCGGCGCTGCTGGTGACCCGGGCGGTGATTCCCGCCGAGGGCGATTTCCGCGACGCGCGCGGCAACGAATTCACGGTCAGGCACGATCACCGCGACAATCTCACCCGGATCTTTCCGGCCCGGATCGTGTCGGTGCCGCGCTTGCCCGGACTCTCCGACTTCTACGACATCACCAACGCCAACTGGGATGCCAGAGATACCGTCACGTTCAACTTTGAAACGGAGCTTTTGTGATATGATTGACGCACTGCGACAGAATCTGCGCTCGGTAATCCGCGGGAAAGACGAGGCGATCGAACTCTTGCTCACCGCGCTTCTCGCCGGCGGCCATGTGCTGCTCGACGACGTCCCCGGGGTCGGCAAAACCACGCTGGCCAAGGCGCTCGCGCGGTCACTCGAAATGGAGTTCCGCCGGGTTCAGTTCACTCCCGACCTTTTGCCCGCCGACATTGCCGGAAGTTCGGTTTTCGACCCTTCGCGCTCGGTCTTCGAATTCCGGCCGGGGCCGGTCTTCACCAATATCCTGCTTGCCGACGAAATCAACCGCGCTTCACCGCGCACCCAGTCGGCGTTGCTCGAAGCGATGAGCGAACGGCAGGTCAGCTGCGACGGCGCCACCCACCGGCTGCCGGAAATTTTCTTTGTGATCGCCACCCAGAACCCGATCGAGTTTCAGGGCACCTACCCCCTGCCGGAGTCCGAACTCGACCGCTTCGCCATGCGGCTTTCACTCGGCTATCCGGACGAAGCCTCCGAACTCTCGCTGCTGCTCGACCGCGAAAAAACCGACCCCCTCGAAGCAATCAGACCGGTGATGACCGCTGCCGACCTCGAAAGTTTGCGGGCCAAACTCCGCCTGATCGGGCTGGAGCAATCGGTCGCCGAATATCTTACCAAAGTCATTCGCGCCACCCGCGAAGACGCCCGCATCGCATTGGGGTGCAGTCCCCGGGCGATGCTGGCGCTGGCCGATGCCGCCCGCGCCGCCGCGATGCTGGAGGAGCGTGACTTCGTCATGCCGGACGACATCAAACGCCTCGCACCCGCAATCCTGAGTCACCGCATGATCCTCCACAGCGAGCGTTGCACCGCCGGCAGCACCAGCACCGAAATCCTTGAAGAAATTCTCCGCAAAGTCAAAATGCCGGTTTAGACGCCGGTCGCGGCTTGAGGAATCTGCGAACGAACCCCGGCAAAAAATCGTTGCGGAGCTTGTTTTTCGGGATTGTTGGGGTAATGTAAATAAAATTTTTGCGGGAGGAGCGGCAATGAAACTCAAGATCAACTTTCACGAGGGACCCGATACCGGCGACTGGTCGCGCGAGGATCTCGCCTCGCTCCGCTTGTGGAACCGGGTTATCGCCGCTCTAACGGTAGTGGTTTTGCTCGCTTCGGCGGTCGGCATTCATGCTCCGGTTCTGGAGCTCGGCGATCCCGCCCCGAGCGGGTTTGCACTGTGGTTTTTGCTTTGTCTCGCCTACCCGGTGCTCGGTCTGCTCGGCCTGGTCAACATGATTCTCGGCACCGGCGACAGTGCTCTGATGCGGTTTCTGGTTCGCGACCACCAGATCATGACGGTGGTGGCGATTGACTTCCTGACGGTATTCGGGGTGTGGGCGGCCGGGCGCTTCTGGCTGATCCGCCGCTTCGGCGGGCGCAAACTCCGGATCGCCGCCAACTTTGTGGCGATCATGACCGGGTGGGGGATTTTCCAGCTGCTGGCTTTCGGCATTCTCTCGACCTGGCACACCGGCGGCTTTGAGCCGTTGCACCGCAATATGAAACATGAAGAGCCCGAACGGGTGATCGTGGTCAATCCTGCGGCGGACCCCGCCGCAAAGCAATGAACCGAAAGGTCGATCCATGTCCAAGGGAGTGATTATCGCCGGGGCCGGACGCGGCCTGGTTTTCGCCAAACTGATCGCCAGCGCCAACCCCGAGAGCCGCGGCCGGACCATGCAGAATTGCGCCGACTGGATGATGCTGTCGGCCGACACCGAGAGCCGCGAAGTCAATCGCCGCGTCAGCGCGATCATCGAGCCCAATACCGCCGCTCACGGCAAAATCCGCACCGAACTTGCCGAAGCCGGTATCGGCGACACCCCGATTTACGAATCGCTGGCCGAAGCCCTCCGGGAAATCCCGGAGAGCGTTGCCGACGCGGTGATGATCGTCACCCCCAACGCCACCCATGCCGAACTGACCGAGCTGGCGCTGTCCCGCCACCGCCACGTTTTTCTGGAGAAACCGATTGCCGCGAACTGGCCCGACGTGGTCCGCATCGCGACGGCCGCCCGCAAACACCCGGAACAACTGGTGCTGCTCGGCTTTGTGCTGCGCTACTCCAATTTTTATCGCCGGATCAAGGAGATCTGCGACAGCGGCATTCTCGGCTCGATTGTGATGATCCAGGCCAATGAACGGCTGGATATCGAACATTCCAGCTCCTATCGCCGCGGCTGGCGGCGCAAAACCGCGGCCACCGGCGGCGCGTTGAATGAAAAGTGTTCGCATGACCTCGACATCCTGTGCTGGATCAAGGAATCGCAGGCCAAACCGGTGGCAGTCTTCTCCATCGGCGGACAGGATCTCTTTCAGTCCAAAAATCCGACGCCGGACCGCTGTCCCGACTGCAGCGACCTCAACTGCCCCTACCGCCTGACCGCCGAAAAACTGCGCAAGGCCAAGGGCAGTTTCAAGCGCGACCTCGCGCTGGCCGACCAGTGCGCCTTTCGCACCGACGCCGACGTCAACACCAACCAGAGTGCGACCATCCTCTTTGACGACGGCACCCAGGCGGTGTTTACGATGATGATGGTCAGCGGCGTTCCCGGCCGCGACATCCTGATTCACGGCAGCAGCGGCATGCTGTCCGGAGATTTCGAAAACGGCCGGATCACCTTGACCAACTACCGCACCGGCGAAGTGATCGACCGCTCGGCCAAAATCGCCGAGTGGCACGGCGGCGGCGACGCGTTGGTGCTCAACGATTTTTTTGACTGCATCGACTCCGGCGGCACTCCGATCAGCCGGATTGACGACGGCATCACCGCAACCCGCCTGGCGCTGGCTTCCGACCTCAGCAACCGCGAACGGCGGCTGGTTTTTCTCAAAGAACTGGCGCTCGCCTGATCTTCTGGATCAGATGAATCACATTCATGCCGGATAACTGCCCTTTTTGTTTGCAAGGCAAGCATTTCCATGCTATTTTTCCGATTACCGGGAGGAAATCATGAAAAAGCCTGAAGCCGCCGAAAACCTGATCAATTACATCGACGCCGAAATCATGTGCGGCGGCTGGCCCCCCGGCACCCGGCTGCCGTCGGTGCGGACGCTGGCCCGCAAATTCGGCATCAGCTACAGCTCGGCGCTGCGCGGCATCGACTACCTCGCGGCGGCGGGCAAAGTGCGCAAAAGCGCCAAACGCGGCAATTTCGCCACTTTGCCGCAGGCCATGCCGGGGAGCGGCAACGCGCTCGGCATCCTGCTCAATCACGGGGTCACCACGCCGGGCATTTACGCCAGCATCCTCGCGGTGATCAACCGCCTTGCCGCCGAATACGGGTATG
>JBFWIO010000116.1:0-8743 GCA_050255955.1 Victivallaceae bacterium | reverse complement strand
GGACTGAACGTGGATTTTCAACTTGAGATCAGACAGGGACAGCGACGTTATCATCTTGAAGTTGATGATTTCGGGCGGATTTCCTATCAGGATTATGATCCGGAATGGCATCGGCACGCGGTTTATCATTTGATTTTGATCAGCTCGGGTTCCTGCTATCTCGAATTTGGCGGCGGCGACCTTCATCTACTGACCAGAAAGCAGTTGGTTTTCATTAATCCGCTGACTCCGCATCGCTTCCGCTGTCTGGCCGGAATATCGGTTGAGCATACCACCATGCTGTGGCGGTTCGTTGACGCGCGCGGGGTTTCCGCTTCGTTTTCGCTTCAAGAGTTGTACGGCAAAGAACACCGGAATTGCGAGCCGTATCTGATCCATACACTGAGCGAATCCGTGTTTACGCAACTCAAGGATGAACATCAGAATGTTCTCAACCATCTTCGCGGCGGGCTTGCTCCGTTGCCGTTGAGTGTGCTTTATTTCCGTTTCTGGAGTGGAATTTTGGAGTTGCTCCGAAGCCGGGACGAGAAAATGCCGGAACCGCCGTTTGCTGAACTCTGCGGACAGATCCGTAAAATACTCACTGACGTGATCGGTGACGCCGCTTTCGGCAACCGGAATCTTGCCGCGATTCTCGGAAAGCATCATAACTATCTAAACTGGCGTTTCCGGCGGGCAACCGGCATGTCGATTCGCGAGTGTCTGATCAAGATGCGCCTCCAGAAAGCGCAGGAACTGTTGCGCGGCTCGCGGATGCAGATTGCGGAAATCGCCGAATCCTGCGGATTTCGCAGCAGCTGTTACTTCTCACGGTGTTTTCGACACGGTTGCGGTATGACGCCGAATGAGTTTCGCAAAAGCGGCAATTCGCTGCCCGGTTTCATCCGGCAGACCGAATCCGGTCCGAAGGTCGGCACGCCGTATGAAGCTCAGGACTATGGCAATATTCAAGTGACTTGGGAAAACCCGGAGCGTTGAAGATTATTTGGCGTCTTCATCCGGCCGGATCACCGCGGGGGAAGCGCTGACGGAGTGGCTATTTGCGGCCGAAGCGGCGGGCGATTTCGCTCAACGTGATGGTCAGCATGGTCGGGCGGCCGTGGGGGCAGAGCGTGCCCTGGCGGCAGTTGGCAAGCTGCGTCAGCAGCGAACGGGCGGCTTCGGGCGTCAGGTAATCGTGCGATTTGATCGCCGCTTTGCAGGCGGCGCGGGCGACGAATTCCTTTTCCAGCGGCAGCCGGGCGCTGGCGTTTTCGATCAGTTCGTCGAGGATGTCGAGCAGCATGGTGCCAAGGTCGCCCGAGGGAAGCGAGGCCGGAATCGCATTGAGCATCACCGTCCGGTTGCCCATGGGCTCGACGTCGAAACCCAGCTTCTCAAAGAGTTCACGACAGCGCCAGAGCATCGCCGCCGCCGCTTGCGGCAGCTCCACCGTCACCGGCAGCAAGAGATGCTGCGCCGGCACCCCGCCGGCCGAGTCGCGCAACAGCTTTTCAAACAACACCCGCTCGTGCGCGGCATGCTGGTCGATCAGGATCAGCCCGGCCGGGCCGGAGGCGAGAATGTAGCTGCGGTCGAGCACTCCGATCACTTCGCGCGGCCAGTCGCCGCTGAATACCATCCGCTGCGGCATCGGAGCGATGATTTCCGGCTCGTCGGTCGCCGCTTCCGGCTCGGATGTGGGTTCGGGTGCGGGCGCGGGTTCATTGCGGTCGGTCAGTTCCGGCCGGACCGGGGCGGGGGGCGGTATGGCGGGGGTTTCGCGCGGCAGGATCCGCTCCTCCTGCGGCACGATCCGGGTCAGCGGGAGATCCGGCTGTTCCTGGCGGACCGGGGCGTAACGGACCTCGGCTCCCTCCATCAGCAGTGTCGGGCGGATCGTCTCCGGCACCGTCGGGGCGGGCGTTTCGCGGTGGCGGAGCGCGTTGCCGATTGCGGTGGCGACCGCCCGGCTTACCACGTACTCCTGTTTGAAACGGACTTCGCGTTTGGCGGGGTGGACATTGACATCGACCTCGGTCGGCGGCATGGTGATGAAGAGGACACAAGGCGGGAAGCGTCCGTTTTCGGAAAGCGTGGCGTAGCCCTCGCGGATGCCGCGGTAGATCGCCGGCGACTCGATCGCCCGGCCGTTGACGAAAGTCCGCTGTTCGCGGCGCGAGGTCCGGCTGAAGCCGGGAGCGGCGGTGTAGCCGACGATTTCGAGTCCGCTCTCGCGGTGTTCGACTTTCAGCATCTGCTCGGCGAAGTGGCGGCCGAAAAAGGCGCGCAAACGGCTGTCAAGCGTCGCCGCACCCGGCGAATGAAGCGCCCGGCGGCCGTCGATTGCGAGATCAAAGGATATCTCGGGGTAGGGCAGCGCCAGCATGATCACCGTTTCGGTGATGTGGTTCTCCTCGGTCGGCGGCGACTTGAGGAACTTTTTGCGCGCCGGGGTGTTGAAGAAAAGGTCGCGGATTTCCAGCGTGGTTCCGGGGGCGCATCCGGCGGGGAGGACTTCGATGATTTTGCCGCCGGCGACTTCCACGCGGATTCCCTCGGCGCTGTCGGCGGTCCGGGTGGTCAAGCGAAAGCGCGAAATTGACGCGATCGACGGAATCGCCTCTCCCCGGAAGCCGAGCGTGACGATCGCGTCGATGTCGGTTTCCTCGCGGATTTTGCTGGTGCCGTGAGGTTCGAGCGAGAGGAGCGCATCGTCCTGGTCCATGCCGCTGCCGTCGTCGCTGACCGCGATCAATTTGGTTCCGGCGCGTTCGACCGCAATACTGATGGTTCCGGCTCCCGCGTCGATCGCGTTTTCGACCAGCTCCTTGACCACCGAGGCGGGGCGCTCAATCACTTCTCCGGCGGCGATCCGGTTGCTCAAATGCTCCGGGAGAATGTGAATTTTGCTCATGGCGTCCTCGGAATCGGCATCGACTTGAATTCGTTTTTCTCAAACTGCGCGGTCATCCGCTGGTGGGCTTCGAGAAAAAATTTGCGCGCCTCCTCGGTATTGCCCGTCGCCGAGTAGAGGCTGGATAAATTGAGGTAGACCAGCGGTGAGGAGGGGTTGATTTCAAGCGCGATTTCGAGTTCTTTTTGCGCTTCCTTGAACTGGCCGAGCCGGACCAGCACCTGGCCTAAGTTGTTGTGGGCGGGGGCGTCGAAGTCGTTGCGCTCGATCAATTTCGAATAGACGTTTTTGGCATCCTCATAACGCCCGGTTTCGTAATAGATGCGTCCCAAAAGGCGCAGTGCCATCGGCTGGCTGGGATCCTGGACCAGGAGTTCCTTGAGCAGAGCTTCGGCGGCTTCGCCGCGGCCGTCTTCGATTTCGGAATAGGCTTTGCCGATTTTTTGCAGCATCCGGGCGTTTTTGGCCTGGATTGCCCGTTCCCCCGAGGACGGGAGCCGGGCGATCGGAAAACGGTAGCTGCTGATCAGGATCGCGGTCAGAAACACAATCACCACCAGGGCGATCAACAGCGAGTAGAACTTGGTCGATTTGAACATGTTCATGATTCATTTTCCTTTGCATCCGGCAGCGGCCAGTGGCATGCGACCCGGTGGCGGGCGTTGATTTCGACCGCGCGGGGCGTTTCGGTTTCGCAGCGCTTGCGTTGTTCGGCGGAAAGGCCGTCGCAGTGGACGCAGCGGCCGAAGAAGCGGCATTGCGACCGTGCCGGGCCCGGCGGCGGCACATTGCCGGGAATGGTGGTCAGCTTCTTGAGCTTGACCCCGGAACGCGGCACCGCCGACAGCAGTGCGGCGGTGTAGGGATGGGCCGGATGGCGCAGGATTTCCGCCGTGTCGCCGCTTTCGGCAAGGTTCCCGGCGTACATCACCGCCACGCGGTCGGCGAGTTCGGCAACGATGCCGAGGTTGTGGGTGACCAGGATCACCGCCATTTTTTCCTCGCGCCGCATCCGGTCGATCAGTTCGAGGATCTGGGCCTGGATCGTCACGTCAAGCGCGGTGGTCGGTTCGTCGGCGATCAGGAGTTCGGGCCGCCCGGCCAGCGCAATCGCGATCATCACGCGCTGCTGCATGCCGCCGGAGAGTTCATGCGCAAATGCGTCGATCCGGCTCTCCGGATCGGGAATCCCGACTTCGCGCAAGAGTCGGATCACTTCGGCGCGGACGTCATCGACTTCCGGCCGGTGCAATTCGATCCCCTCGGCGATCTGGTCGCCGACCCGGAACACCGGGTTGAGCGAGGCGGCCGGTTCCTGAAAAATATAGGCGATGCCGCCGCCGCGAATTTTCCGCAGTTTTTTGAGCGGGGCGACGGCGAGGTCGATGCTTCCGTCGCGGCCGTGGAAAGTGATCGCATCGGCGCGGATGATTGCCGGCGGCGCGGGGAGAAGCCGGGTCAAAGCGAGGCAGCTGATGCTTTTGCCGCAGCCGGATTCGCCGACCAGCGCGAGAATTTCGCCAGGTTCGACGTCAAAGGAGAACCGGTCGACCATCGAAAGCGTCCGGCCGCCGACGGCAAAATCGATACTGAGGTTGCTGACTTCCAACAGTTTCAAAAAAAACACTCCCCGCTTTTTTTACAATACAGCTATAATATAACCCGCCGGAATGAAATATTCCACGCTTTCACGCCTTTTCGGATAGAAAAAGTGACAAAGTGACGCTATAGTAATGTCGAAATTATGTCTCATGTGCAATCAATGGAGCAAATATTCGATGGAAAAAGTATTCATCACCGGGCGCGGGCTGATCACCCCCTTGGGGAACGGCCTTGCCGTCAACGAGGCGGCGTTGCGGTCGGGGAGGTCGGGGATCACTCGATTTTCGGAATTTATCGATTACAAGCTTGAGAGCCTGGTCGGCGGTGTGCCCGACCATCAGCCGTCAACTACGCTGATCGACCGCAAAAATGCCCGGTTCTGCCCTCCCACCGGCACCATGTCGGTGGTGGCGGTGGAGGAGGCGCTGGCCGAGGCCGGCATTGCGCTCGAAGAAGTGCCCCATTTGCGCATCGCGGTGATCGGCGGTGTCGCCGGGAGCAACTACCGCGAAGTATTTGAAGAAGCGCATAAATTCTATGTCAACGGTCGTTTGCGGAGCGTTTCCCCCTACGTTGTGCCCCGGGTGATGCCGTCGGCGGCGGTTTCCAATCTGTCGCTGATTTTCGGCTTCAAGGGCGAGACCTACGACGTCTCCGCCGCCTGCTCCAGCAGCGCGCTCGCGGTGATGGTGGGATCGCGACTGATCAAGGCCGGGATGTACGATATTGTGATCGCCGGCGGAGCCGAACAGCTCGACTGGGTGCTGGCGCTCGGTTTCAACGCGATCCGCGCGCTGTCGCGGCGTTACAACGACACGCCCGAAATCGCCAGCCGGCCATTTGACCGTGACCGCGACGGCTTCGTGATCGCCGGCGGCGCGGGTTATGTGGTGCTCGAGTCGGAGCGGAGCGTCCGCCGCCGCGGGGCGCGCCCGATCGTCGAGGTCTCCGGAGCTTACTCCAACAGCAACGCCACCGACATGGTGGTGCCCGATGCCCCGAGCTGCGTCGAAGTCATGCGCGGCTCGGTCGCCGACGCCGGGTTGAAAATCGAAGACATCGCTTACGTCAACACTCACGGCACCGCAACTCCGATCGGGGACCCGGTCGAAATGGCCGCGCTGCGCGAGGTTTTCGGCTCCCAAGTGGCGATCAACAGCACCAAGTCCCAGACCGGGCACATGATCGGCGCGACCGGCGCGGCGGAGATCATTTTCACCTCGATGATGGTCGAGAAGTCGTTCCTGTCGAAGTCGATCAACCTCGACAATCCGGAGCCGGAATTCGGCTGGGCCGACCTGATCCGCGAATATCGCGAAGGGGTCGAGGTCAAGCATGCGCTTTCCAACAGCTTTGCCTTTGGCGGCACCAATGTGAGCGTGATTCTTTCGCGCTGTGACGCGGATTCGCGCTGATGGCTTCGTCGCTCCGGTTGCCCCGGCCCCGTTTGCCGGGCTGGATAAAGGTCAAGGTCGAGACCGGAGCCGGGCGCGCCGAAGTGACCAGACTGCTGGCGGAACTCAAGCTCAACACGGTTTGCGCCGGAGCGCGCTGTCCCAATCTCGGCGAGTGTTTCCACCGCCGCACCGCGACTTTTCTGATTATGGGCAAGCATTGCACGCGCCACTGCAAATTCTGCTCGATCGGCGGTGAAAATCCGGATCGGCTTGAGTTCGACGAGCCGCAGCGCGTGGCGGAAGCGGCGAAGCGGCTCGGATTGCGTTTCGTGGTGGTGACCAGCGTTACCCGCGATGATCTTGCCGACGGCGGCGCGGCGGTTTTTGCCGCCACCATTGCGGCAATCCGTGAAACCTTGCCGGAAACCGGAATTGAAGTCCTGACCCCTGATTTCAACGGTGACTTTGCGGCGCTGGAAACGGTGCTCGCGGCCGGGCCGACGGTCTTCAATCACAATCTCGAAACCGTCGAGCGCCTGACTCCGGTTATCCGCGATCGCGCGACCTATCGGGGGTCGCTTGCGGTGTTGCGTCACGCCGCCGCCTGGCATGGCGGTGCGATTCCGGTCAAATCGGGTCTGATGGCGGGGCTCGGCGAGACTGATGCGGAAATCGAAGAGGCGCTGGCCGACCTGCGTGAGGCGGGCGTGACGCTGCTGACCATCGGGCAATATCTGCCGCCGTCGCCATCGCACTGGCCGCTGGCGCGTTACGTCGAGCCTGAGACATTTGCGAAGTGGCGGGAAACGGCCTTGGCGCTTGGTTTCACCCGGGTGGCGTCAGCGCCGCTGGTCCGCAGTTCCTACCACGCCGAGTCGATGGCAGTTCCGAAAAACCCGGAAATTTCGGAAAAAAATCATTTTCGTGCTTGAAAAAAGCCGGATGCGCTCTATATTAAACAATCGTTGAAGCCGGAGAAACGGTTTCCCCCGAGTTGATAGCTCAGTCGGTAGAGCATCGCCCTTTTAAGGCGGTGGTCCTGGGTTCGAGTCCCAGTCAACTCACCATTTTTTTGTTTGAACTGAAATTTAAATAAGTTCCGGTCCGATTCGGATGTCCGGGGCGCAAGGAGTGAATCATGAGTAAGATTTGTGAATTCTGCGGCAAGACCAAGGCGGTTGGCGGCAGTATCACCCGCAAGGGTTTGGCCAAAAAAGCCGGCGGGATCGGTATGCATGTGGTCAAGAACGTCAAGCGCGTCTTCGGCGTCAACCTCCAGCCGGTCAAGATCAATGCCGAAGGCACGGTCAAGACCGTCAGGCTCTGCACTCGCTGCATCCGCACCGGGAACTACGAAAAAGCGTAAGCCATAACGCGTTTCCCGCCAAATACGGAATCGGATTGAAAAATCCGGTTCCGTTTTGTTTTTACGGAAGAGGGGGGCGCGGGATGGGTGGTGACGCGCTGGCGCGGGGAGGGTGCGAGAGCGGAGCGGCGGGTGACACGCTGGCGCGTAGGCGGGAGGCCGTGCGCGTAAGACCCCGGCACGGACAGACACGGACAAGCACGGACAACCACGGACGGGGCAACTACAGCCCCGCGCGCGGAGCCGATGGGCGCGATGTGCGAGCGGGGCGGTGAGTGACACGCTGGCGCGTAGGCGAGGGGGCCGTGCGCGCTCGGCCCCGATAGGACGTATAGGTCCCATAGGACCTATAGGTCGGGGTCGATACAGCCCGCGCGCAACACCGATATAGACGCCGTGCGCGCGCGACGCGTGTCGGACCGCGTGTCGAGCGCGCAACACGCTCATCGATCCCGCCGCGCACCAGTATCAACCCCCGTCCAAATCGTCCAAGTTGTCCAACTCGTCCAAGCGGGGTTGCCGCGCACAGCGTCCCGCGTACGCGCCAGCGCGTCACCCAGTGCCCCGCTCGCATCCCGCGCCCATCGGCTCCGCGCGCGGGGCTGTAGTTGCCCCGTCCGTGCATGTCCGTGTCCGTCCGTGCTCGTCCGTGCCGGGGCCGAGCGCGCACGGCTCCCCGCCTACGCGCCAGCGTGTCACCATCCCTCTACCCCCCACTCCCTCCCCCAGCGCCCCCGCCCGCCCCCCGCGCCCATCGGCTCCGCGCGCGGGGCTGTAGTTGCCCCGTCCGTAGTCGTCCGTAGTCGTCCGTAGTCGTCCGTAGTCGTCCGTGTCGGGGTCATCCGCGCACGGCACCCAGCGTGCGCGCCAGCGTGTCACTACTCGCTCCGCCAGCACCCTCCACGCGCCAGCGTGCCATTCCAAAAAAAATCCAAAAAATCTCGTCAATTCACTTGTTTTTGGAAAAAAATGGATTATTTTGGAATTAGATGGAAAAATTCGACAATCGAAAGCGATTTTGGCGATGCTGGCATTCTGTGGACAGGAGCGCTGTTTGCTCGACGGCAGCGGGCGTCTCAAATTGGCGCCGCGCTGGATCGAGGACTTTCTGGCGCGCGGCAACGGCGAATTGGTGATCCACGGTTTGCCCGAGGGGGCTTTGGCGCTTTATCCGATCGAGATTTACAGCGCGATGCGGCGCGAGGCGCTTACCCAGCTTGACCGGGCTGCTTCGAGTTTCGCGGCGCGGCGCTCGATGCGCCGGTTCGGTGCGTTGACCGCCGAAACCGTGATTACCCGGCAGGGACGGATTACGGTACCGCCGGCTTTTCGCGAATACGCCGCGCTTGAGCCGGACACCGAGATTCATGTGATCGGGGTCGAAATAGGCATCGAATTGTGGAATACCGGGCGTTACCGGGCAGAGATGGAGGAGATTCAGTCGCACTATCTCGCCCGCGGCGCCAATGAAATGTCAGCCGA
>JBFWIO010000115.1:0-8746 GCA_050255955.1 Victivallaceae bacterium | reverse complement strand
GACACCCGCGCACTTTATGGCGAGCTGGTCCGCTACCTCACCGGCAAGCCGGTCCGGCTTGCCCCCGGCGACCAGTGGAGCATCAGCCGCGAAGACGGCAAAATTATCTACAGCACACGCTTGACCCCGCCCGCCGCGGCCGGGCTCCTCGAAATCGCCTTTGACCCGGCCGAACCCGGCAGAGCCTGGCGCGGGATCATTGCCGCCCAACTGCTGATCGGCGAAAAATGGGAGAACGCGGGGTGGATCTACCGCGGCTCGCCGGTGGCCGCCGACGGCGCTTTTCCGATGAGTGCAATCCGGCTTGACGGCCGCGAAGCCCGGGCGCTGCGGTTGGTTTTCGACGGCCCCGGCATGCCGGAAGTCAAGTCGATCAGCCGCGATTATCCGCTGCCGCCGAAACTCAACACCCTGAGTTCCGGCAAGAGCTATCGCAGCAATTTACCCGTCGTCGCCAATACCTATCCCGACCGCAGCGGCCGCCAGTTGCTCGACGGCGTCAATTTCTCCAACGGCTTCCGCGAATACGTCGGGTGGTGGGGCAACGGCCGGACCGATGTCGCTTTTGACTTCCGCGACGCGGCGGCCGCCGGGCAGCCCCTTAAATTCGACGAAGTCCGCGTCCACACCCGGCGCGACCGGAAGTCGGCGGTCGATTTTCCGCTTGATCCCCTGCTCTTTCTCGCCCGTGACGGCAATTGGCGGGGCGGCGGCCTCCCCGCCGGCTTGCGGGTGATCGCCCCGGCGGCTGTCGAGGTCGAACGGCACAACGACGAAACCGATTTCGGGGTCATCCGTTTCGCAATAGACCCGCCGGCAACTGAAAACGCCATGCTCTTCAGCAGCTCCCGCCGGCAGTGGCTGATGCTCTCCGAAGTGGAGTTTTTGCGGAACGGCAAAAAACTTGCGGCCGATTCCGTCCGCTATCAGCTTCTGACCCCGCCCCGGCGGAGCGAACGCGTGCCCTACGCCGACGACGGGCGGCTCCTGACCGACGGCGACGGCCTTGACAGCTGGTCGGCGGGCAAGGTTGCCGGGGTCAACGACGGACGCCTGATCGAAGTGGTGATCGATCTCGGCAAGCCGACCGCGGTTTCGCGAATCACCGCCTGGAGTTTCGGCGGCGGGCGCAACGGGATTTACGCCCCCCGCTCGGGTCGGGTCGCTTTTTCGGACGACGGCGTCAAGTGGAGCGAGCCGCTCAAACTGACGATTCCCGCGCTTGAGGAAGACCGCCGCAAACTTGAAGCCGTGCCCTGCCGCTCCGATTTTCCGTCCCGGATGACGCGCTATGTCAAGCTTGAGATACAGGGGCGGCAGTCGTGGTGCATGCTTGGCGAAATCACCGTCGAGTGAAACAAAATAAAGTTGGCGCCGCTTTCAAATGACTTCAATTGGAAAAACATTTTTTTGATGCTATATTAAGCAGATTGAGCCAAATTAACTTCAGGAAAGATTGCATTAAAAATGACTTTGACCAGGTATGGAATTCGTGAGTGGGGCGGCGGAGGGGTGGTTTGTCTGTTGTTGCTGACCGGTTTTATTCTGCTTGCGGTCAGCTGTGCGCCGGTGATCGGGACGATTCTCGCCGCTTTGACCGTGATCTTTTATTTCGGCCTGGCGGCCTTTTTCCGCAATCCGGCGCGTCAGGTGCCGATGACGCCGGAATTGCTGGTCAGCCCCGCCGACGGTGTGGTCAAGGATATCGGCGTGGTCGATTTCGATCAGGCCCCGTTTGACGGCAAGGCGCTCCGGATCGGGATCTTTTTGTCGGTCTTTGACGTTCACGTCAACCGCGCTCCGGCCGAGCTCGAAGTGGTCAGTGTGGTCTATCGCGAGGGTCGTTACCTCGACGCCCGGCATCATGACTGCGCCAAGGAGAATGAAGCGATGACCATTGCCGGTCACGCGTCGGCGGCGGGCAGAACTTTTCCGCTTGCGGTCCGTCAGATTTCCGGGGCGATCGCCCGCCGGATCGTCTGTCCGGTGGTGCCTTCGCGCAAGCTTGCCAAGGGCGAAATTTACGGAATGATCAAATTCGGTTCACGAACCGAACTCTATTTGCCGGTGGATGGCTTTGAGGTCAAAGTTGCCATCGGCGACAAGGTCCGCGGCGGCCTCTCGGTGCTCGCCGCGGTCAAAAAATCCTGAAACAAAACGGAGGCGCCGCTTCTGATGAAAGAGAAGTTCAAAAGTCTGATCGATCGCAACCGGTGGCTGAAAGCGGTTCCAAACAGCCTCACCTTGTGCAATTCGCTCTGCGGTTTCGCCGCCATTCTCTACACGCTGCGGGTCTATGAGCGCTCCAGCGAAAGCACCAATGTGGCGATTTTCGCCTTCAGCGCCTGGATGATTCTCTTTGCGATGGTTTTTGACGCGCTCGACGGTTTCGCGGCGCGGATTTTCAATGCGGCGAGCATGCACGGCATTCAGATGGACTCGCTGGCTGACATGGTGACTTTCGGCGTGGCTCCGGCCACGCTGGTGGCGATCATGACCCACTCACTGCGTGAGACGATGACCCACAGCCAGGAGATCATGGTCTATTTGCTCTGCTCGATCTACCTCGGTTGCGCCGCCTTGCGGCTTGCCACGTACAATGTCCATGCCATCCTCAACAAAAAGAGCGGCGACAAATTCACCGGCCTGCCGTCTCCCGGCGCGGCCGCTGCGGTCTGCAGCGTGGTGCTGTTTGCCAGGCAGCACGCCGCCGCCGATTTCTCGCGGCTGGTTTTTGCCTTGCCGATCTATGCGGCGGTGCTCGGACTTTTGATGGTCAGCCACATCCCCTACGCCCATTTCGGCAAATGGCTGGTTTCAATCCGGCGCAATCCGCGCCGCTTCGGACTGCTGGCGATCATGTTGCTCGCGGTATTCATTTTTCGGGCTGACGCCCTCTTTGTGCTGGTAACGCTCTATGTCCTCTCCGGGCCGGCGATGGCCCTGATCGGGATGCTGCGAAAAACTGACATTCCCCGTGAAAAGGAGGCCCGCTGATGCGGTATTTAGTTACCGGCGGCGCCGGATTCATCGGCGGACACCTGACCGAGTCGCTGCTTCGTGACGGCGAAGAAGTGGTGATCATTGACAACTTCAGCACCGGCTGCCGTCGCAATCTGGCCGCAGTCGCCGGGTCACCCGGCCTCCGGGTGATTGAAGCCGATGTGGTCGTCGATGCCGCGGTGCTTGAGCGCGAGGTGGGCGAAGCCGACGTGATCATCCATCTCGCCGCCGCGGTCGGCGTCGAGCTCGTGGTGCGCGATCCGGTGCGGACCATCACCACCAATGTTCACGGCACCGAAAACGTGCTCGCACCGGCGGCAAAATACGGCAAACGCACCATCATTGCCTCGACCAGCGAAGTTTACGGCAAGTCCTCGAAGCCGCTTTTCGCCGAAACCGACGACCTCCTGATCGGCAATCCGGTGCATTCGCGCTGGTCGTATGCCTGCAGCAAGTTGCTCGATGAATTTTATCTGATGGCTCATTGCCGGATGAACGATCTGCCCGGTACGGTGGTGCGGTTCTTCAACACTGTCGGGCCCCGCCAAACCGGCCAGTACGGGATGGTGGTGCCGCGTTTCGTCGCCGCCGCGCTGGCCGGGAAACCGATTCCGGTATACGGCGACGGCACCCAGTCGCGCTGTTTCTGCCATGTGCTCGACGTGGTGCGCGCGTTACGCGCACTGGCGGTCAATCCGCACTCCTACGGCAAAATCTACAACATCGGCAGTCAGCGGAGCATCAGTATCGAAGAACTCGCCAGACTGGTGATCGAGCGTACCGCAAGCTCATCGGAAATCGCCCGCATTTCTTACGATCAGGCCTATGACAAAGGCTTCGAGGATATGATGCGCCGCGCTCCCGACACCGCCGCGATCCGGCAACTGATCGGCTGGCAGCCGGAAATTCCGCTGGAGAAGATCATCGACGACGTCGCCGCTTTTGCCCGGGCGGATTCGAAATAACCCGAAACGCCCCGATCGCGGCGAACGCCGGTTGTCTATCCCGATGAACCGTGGCGCGATCATTATTCCGAGGTTGCGCCGAACTCCTGACGCATCCCGGGGCGAATTGACCCTTGCCGGGACAAATTGGCACCGGACGGACGCAAACTGACGCCTGTTGCCGCCTTCGGGCGCACTTTCCGCGATGATCCCCGGCCTGCCGTTTGAGAAGGGACCTCTTCTTCTATTTTTTTTACAGACAGCCTCCTCAACCACTTTTTTTCGCTGATTTTTGTCGCTATATACCGGTTTATATTTGTTTTTTTATCGTTTTTGTGGTATAATTCACACAGTGAAACATGTATGTTGATGAAAATGTAAAGAATTATTTCGGGCGTTTTCAGAAATGTAACAGACGTTCCGTTTTTTGAGTCGGTCGGCATTTGGCATGAAAAATGCTTATGAGTGTTGATTCTGAACCGGTTTTTTGCGGATGATGAAAATGACCAGATAGAGGAGGCTCAACGATGAACAAGAGAAAATTCACCCTGATCGAATTGCTGGTGGTGATTGCGATTATCGCCATTCTGGCCGCGATGCTGCTGCCCGCCCTCAACAAGGCCCGCAATCAGGCCAAACGGGCCTCTTGCGCCAATAATCACAAGTCGCTCGGAACCGCCATCATGATGTATGTGGACAGTTTCGACTTCTACCCCGCTCTCAACGCGGCGACCGGATCGAGCTACAGCAAGTATGGCTTCAACGGCTGGAAAGCGCAGATCGCTCCCTATCTCGGCGTCAACCTCGACGATGTCACCGATACCACCACCGCCAATGCCAAGGCCGCGCTCGGCGCCGGGTCCTACGGCTGTCCGTCCTGGACCAACAACGGCCCCGCGCCGCTGGCGGCAACCATGGCGGCTTTTTACGGCGGCACCGGCTACAATTGGGGCGGCGGCAATGTCAGCGGCCAGCCGCGAGGCCTCGGCTATCAGGGGATTGCGGCAAAACCCAACATGGTGACCAAGCCGTCCGAAACCCTCGCCACCGGCGACAGTTCCGACCAGTCCACCTCGACCCAGTACTCGGTGCTTTATCTCAAAGGTTCCGGCCCCGGCGTCGGCGACCGCCACGACGGCGCGATCAACGCCAGCTGGGTGGACGGCCACGTCAGCTTGATCAAGCGCGCCGCGCTGGAAGCCGGCAAGCCCAGTCCGCTTTTGCTGCCTGCCGACGAATTCCGCTACTACTACGCGCGCACCAAATAAGCTCCTGACGCTTATCTCCGGATCCTGCCTGAATGGCTCGATCCGGCTTTTTTTTGCCATTTTCACTTCTTTCCGGAGCGAAAGCTTTTTTGTCGAAACCGATGAGCCGATTGCAACATCGGCTTCCGAAATTATTGCCGAACCCGAGGTGCTCCTTTGGCGGATGCGAAGAAAAATATTTTTTTACTGAAGTTGCTTTCGCAACGATTGAAAAAAAGATTACCGATGGTAAATTATCACAGCGAAGAGATGAGGAACAATCGTGAACGCGAGACATATAGACGATTACGGCGCTGCGGAATTTGAGTTGCGAAGATTTCCGCAATCAGGTCAACTCCGGGGGGACATGAGGCGATGAACAGTACGCGCCTTATCGTTGATGCTCCCAAAAATATGCCGAAATTCAACTCCGAATACGGGCTTTGGATTTTTGGCTTCAAGCGCGGCAGCGTTACCGAACCCTTGGATTTTCTGACCACCGCGTACCGTTCGTTCCGCTTTTACGATATTTCCCACTTTTACGACGGGCAGGGCCTTTATTGCGATGAGAACGGGCGCGAAACCGTGCTCGCAAAAGGCGATGCGATCATCATTCCGCCGAAATACCAGCACAAATACGGTGGTTTCCGCGACTGTTTCTGCGAAGACTCCATTTCTTTTTGCGGGCCGGTCGCCGATGCGATGTTCCGTGCCGGGATGATCCGCGCCGGGGTGGTTCACCTCGGCACGATCCGGCGGCTGCTGCCGGTGATCGAGTGGATGCTCGACAACACCCGCGAATCCCAGCTGAAGGCCAATGTCGAACTCCAGAACGTGCTGCTTGAACTACATTGCGCCAGCCACGGTCGTACCGGAAAGTCGGCGGTGCCGGACTTCATCGGTCATCTGCTGCGCGAAATCAAGGCCGAGCCGGACCGCTGGTGGGACGTTGAGAGCATGGCCGAACTCTGCAATTTGAGCTACGCCCATTTTACGAGGTTGTTCAAACAGCATACCGGGACTACCCCCAAGAATTATATCGATGAGGTCAAAATGCAGATCGCGGTGGAAATGCTTTCGTGCCGCAGTCTCACCGTGGCGCGGATCGCCCAGAACCTCGGCTATACCGATCCCTATCACTTCAGCCGCCGCTTCCGCCAGATCAAAGGATACTGGCCGGAGCATTACCGGGAGCAGTTTGTCAAATGAAGCCTCTGATTGGAATTTTTCCGGCTCACGACGCGTCGAAACCCGAGTTGTGGATCCGCCGCGCCTATTTCGCTTCGCTTCAGGCAGCCGGCGTCACTGCGGTGATCCTGCCGGACGAAGCTGACTTGAGCTCGGCGAAGCGATTTGACGGGTTTGTGGTCACCGGCGGCGGCGACGTCGATCCGGCGCTCTACGGCGAGGAGAATTGCGGCTCCAAAGGACTTCAGATCGAGCGCGACCGCCGGATGATTGCGTGGATCCGGCGGATTGCCGAACTCGACCGGCCGTTTCTGGCGATCTGTCACGGGATACAGGTGTTCAACGTCGCCTTTGGCGGAACCCTGATTCAGGATGTGCCGAGCCAGTACC
This sequence comes from Victivallaceae bacterium, assembly GCA_050255955.1. Classification (GTDB taxonomy): domain Bacteria; phylum Verrucomicrobiota; class Lentisphaeria; order Victivallales; family Victivallaceae; genus JAVBUI01. Next base: position 1,974 of record JBFWIO010000115.1, on the reverse strand, counting down.
CGGGAGCGTTGACCCACTGGCAGAGCGAGCCCAATCCGGTCGGCACCCATCCGGTCCGGCTCGAAGCGGATTCTCTGCTCGATCAGTGCTGCGGCAAACGGGAAATCCTGGTCAACAGCTTTCACCACCAGGCGGTCGGCCGGATCGGGGAGGGGTTGACCGTCGAGGGGCGTTCCGCCGACGGGATCATTGAGGGCCTGCGGCTCGACGGCGCGCGCTGGATGCTCGGCGTCCAGTTCCATCCCGAGCTGATGGCGGCGACCGACTCCGACGCCGCCGCGATCTTCCATAAATTTGGAGAAATGTGTTTATGATCGACGCGATTGAAGACATTCTCTATTTCCTCGTGGTGATCAATCCGGCCAGCAAAATCTCCTTTCTCGCGGCCTGTGATCCGCCGCTCGACAATCGGGAATTGAGGCGGGTTTCGCTACGGGCTTCGCTGGTGGCGCTGGCGATTTTCATCGCCGCGGTGCTGACCGGACACTTTGCCCTCAAGTATGTTTTCCGGGTGGAGATCGGCACGCTGCGGATCGCCGGCGGGCTGGTGCTCTTTGTGATCGGGCTCCAGATGATTCGCGAGGGATTGGTGGCGCGGACCCGGGCCGCCGAGGAACTGGCCAAAAACTCGGAAGACATCTCGGTGGTGCCGCTGGCGGCGCCGCTGATCGCCGGTCCGGGGACGATCACGGTGATGATTTCCTACGCCGCGCTGCGGGGAACCGCGATGGTTTGTCTCGACATTGTCATCGCGGTTCTGATCAATATGCTGCTGATGTTCCAGGCCAATACCATCGGGCGCTTTTTCGTCCGCTATGGGCTGATGGGTGCGGTGGTCAAGCTGACCGGACTGATCGTCACCGCAATCGCCATGCAGATGGTGCTCCAGGGGGTCGGCGAATGGTTGAAAATCTGGCATAACAGCCTTCAATAATCCCCAACGAAAGGTCTTATGATGCTGAAAAAATGACTGCCGGCGGTCATTGTCGCGGCGATGGCGCTGTCTCTGCGGCCGCGTAAATCAAGGATGTCCGCGCAATCTGGATCTTTCCGGGATCGTGTTTATCCAGTACGCCGCCATCAAGCCCGGGGGGTGGACGTTCCGGGACGAGGCGATTGAATTTGAAAAGAAAAAATAAGGATCAAAAATGGCTATCTTTGAAGCAATCATGTTGTTCTGTTTCGGTTTCAGCTGGCCGGCCGCGTTGCGCAAGACGGTGAAGACCAAAAATGTCACCGGCCAAAGCATCGCCTTTTTCTGGCTGGTTGAGATCGGCTATATTTCGGGAAGCATCTACAAGTTTTCGCGCGATACCGTCGATTGGGTGGCGGCGTTGTACGTCATCAACACCGGCATGGTGGCCGCCGCGATCATGCTTTATTACAAATATTCCCGCCATCCCGGAGCCGGATCAAAATGAGAAAGTGGCTTACGGTGATGGTCGGCCGCGCTTTGTGCGGCTCCGTCAAAAGGAGCATTACGATGACAACAACAGCACCGGCGGGTGAAGCCAAGGGCCGCCGGACCGGAAAAACGCAATTCTGACAGGTGATTATGAAGTATGCATTCCAGCTCGACCTCGCCCGCCGCCTCGAACGTCCCGAAAGCGCCGCCGTCAGTATCGAAAATCTGCTCCGGAACGGCTACCGCTGCTGCGTTCTCTATCTCGAAGATGCCTACTCCTTTCCCGATCTCTCCGGCCTTGGCCGTCCCAACGCGTGGACGCCGGAGGACATCCGCCCGATCGCCGCGATCTGCGAGCGTTATCAGGCCGAACTGATGCCGGTGATCCCGACCCTCGGGCACTGCAAGTATGTCACCTCCAAGCCCGGCTTTGAGATTTACGACGAGGGATACGGCACCGGCCGGAACCTTTTCACTTTGACTGCGGGCGAGGAGGCAACCTATGAACTCCTGACCCGGATGATCGGCGACTGGTGCGGTAAATTCGCCGGGAGTTATTTTCATATCGG
>JBFWIO010000114.1:0-8788 GCA_050255955.1 Victivallaceae bacterium | reverse complement strand
ATGAACGAAAATACCCTGACCGACATTTCTTTTGAACTCGACCAGACCGATTTATTCCGGCAATGGCAGATTGATGAGCAATTTGCCGACGATGTCGAAGAGTTCGGCGGCCTGATTGAGCGGGCGCGGGTCATCGGCCGCCCCAAGGGTCTGTGGCGCGAGTTTCCGCTGCGGACCTCCGGAAAGGATTCGGTCGAAATCGGCGGCAGGGAATTCCACAGCCGGTTGCTGACAAAGATGCTGAAAGGCAAAACTCGCGGCTGGATTTTTTGCATCACTTGCGGCAAAGAGAGTGACGCGTTGCTCGATCCGGCCGATCCCCTGGTCAGCTGGCGTGCCGATGAGCTTCGTATGCAAATGCTTCACGCCGCCCGGCAGGCGGTCGAAAACGACCTCAAAACGCGGTGCCGCATCGCCAAAGTGATCAGCCTCGCCCCCGGCAGCGGCCAGACCGAACAGCTCTGGTCGATCACCGCATTGCGCGATTTATTCGCCCTGGCCGGCGGCGACTTCACCACCCGGCTGGGGGTTGAGCTGACCCCCGAGTACCTGATGCTGCCGGCCAAAACCGTGTGCGGGATTTTTGTCGAATCCGCGCATGACTTCCAGAGCTGTATGCTCTGCCGCAAGGAAAACTGTCCCTCCCGCCGCGCCGCCTTTGAGCAAGCCGCGTGGGACATGGTCAATCACTGATCCGCTTTTCGGAATGTAAAATTCCAAATGCGGAATTTATGCTGAATTTGTGATTTACCATGACGCAAAGCGTATGACATTCCGCCCCAAACATTGCCCCGCACGGAGACACCGAGGTACGGAAAGAAGACAACCGTGCAATCAGGCGGATTATCCTTTTCCCCAAACGCCCAACCTCCCGAAAATCCGATTATCTTCTCCTCAGTGGCTCCGTGCGGGGCAACGTTGCCGCGCACGGCAATCCTGATCCTTTTAGTTCTGCGGCAGTTCCTCGGGCGTCAGCAGCGCCAGCAGCTGCCGGCCGAGACTGCCGTCCTCACGCTGATAGACCAGCCGGCAGGCGAGTTCGACCGAAGCGATCGCCCGGCGATACTCCCGCGGCAACCGCGAAATCCGGTCGGCGTAACGCCCCGAAAAGAGCGGCGGCAGATGCGAACGGATCAATCCGTCGGTGACAAAGTCCGGATTCTCGGCGAGGAACGCCGCGATCTTGCCGTTGGCATCGTTGATTTCGTTGCTCAAACGGTCGGTCAGCCGGGTCAGCATGGTGCCTTCGGCACGGAACCGGGCGTAGAGCCAGTCGGCTTCGCGGCGGGCCCGCGAACGCAAAATTTCCATCACCTCAGGCACCAGTTCGGGTTTGATCGCCCTGAACTCGGCGTCGGAGAGCATCAGTCCGGTCAGGATTTCATAGGAAGAGGTGATCACCCCGCACTTGTTGGCGGAGGCGTCCTTGACGATGCGGACGCCGCGCGACTGGATCGCTTCGCGCGCCTTGGGCGTGATGAAAGAGTTGGCGCCTTCGACAATCGCCCGGAACGACGGCTGGTTGGCCGGGAAATAGTCGAGATAATTGGCCTCGTTGATGGTCGAGGGCCGCCCGCCCGCCGGAATAAAGACATCGGCGTAGTTGGTCAAATTGAGCTGAAAGAGCCGCAGGAATTCATCGCGCTCAAACTCGATTCGCTCCAGCGCCCCTTTGTGCCGCAGCAACTTGACGTGATTGGTGCCGTCCGGCGGATTGAGAAGCATATACGCCCCCTCGCCCGAGAGTTTCTCGGCCGGGAAAACGTCGAGGGCCGAAACGAAGAGCAGTTTGGCCAGCTCTTCGCGGTCGATCCCGGCGGGGTCGTAAATCGCGGCCGGACCGTCGGTGACGGCGACAATTTTGAGCTTGGGATACCGATACGAACCGTCCGCTTTGCGGGCCAGCAGGAGCTTCATTTCGTTGCCGGCGACGTCGCCCGCCGGACCACCGGAAATTTTGACTGAAAAGGCGTCTTTTTCCGGATTGATGCCGAGGTCTTCGAGGGTCTTGAGCAGGAACTGGTGGACGCCGAAACTGGTTACGCCGTATTCCTTGTGGTTGATCCCCGCGCCCGGCTTGCCGGAGATGATCCCGGAACCGAGGGTGTAGCCGTGATGGGCCGCGTATTCGCCCATCCAGAGGATCATCGGGTCGAACATGTTTTCATCCGGGCCGATTTCGATAATCTCGCGACTGCCGAGATGATCGACGATCGACTTGTCGCGAAGTTTACCCTCGGTATCGCTGTTGATCAACGACAGAAAAGCGAGGAAAATCCCGCGCTGGGCCTGCCACAACGCCGGACGGCGGCGGTCGCGGTCAACCGGTTCGAGCAAGGTGATCATCTTCGCCCCGCCCTCGTAGATGTCCTTGTTCTTGAGGTGCTGGGTATGGGCGAGGACGAAGACTTCGCGGAATAATTCGTCCTTGGCCGCGGCGTAGTTGTCAAAGCGCTCAAGCGCGTTGCTCGCCCGCTCCGGAATCACCGTGCGCCAGCCGCCGCGGGCGATTTCCGAGAACCGCACATGGTAGCCGATCGCCCGGCGGCGATAAAAGAAAAACACGCCGTGCGGTTTGGCCGCCGGAAAGGCGGTACCGTAGCACTCGGCCATGCCGCGATAGAAATCCATGAAGTCGGGCGAAAGCCGGAAGGCAAGCGCCGCTTTCTGCGGGCAGAAGAAGTTGGTCTTGCGGATATTGGCGACGAAATCGGCGACCGCACGGAAGACGCCTTTGACGATCTGGTCTTTGTCGGGGTCGCCGGAATTGACTTTCTCCACCGATTCGAGGATCAGCCCGAGATCGTCGGCGCGCCCGTTGCCGCCGGCGGGATCGAAACGGCGGCGGAATTCGGCCGCCAAACGTGCCGAAAGCGTCGGATACAAGGCGAGGAAACGGAAAATATCGTCGTAGTTGAACGCATTGCGGTCCACGAAAGCCAGCTGGCTGTGGGCGAATTCGGCGGCGGCGCGCAGAAAGTGGGCGTCCTCCGGCGCAAAGCCGTGCCGCCGCACCAGTTCAAAGTGGAACATGTCATCCATTTCGGCGTGATTGATCAGCCGGACATTGGTCAGCAGCCGCTGCTTCATTTCCTCCGTCACCGGCATTCCGCCGCGCGGCTCAAGATAAAGCGTCGCCACCATCACCGGCTGGCGGCTGAAGTCCTCCGGATCGCCGCCGGAAGTAAGTTCGCGGAAATACAACCGGCCGGGGACGAAAGCGGCAAGGTCAACCGCTTCGATCAGGAGTTTGAAGAGATCCGGCTGCGGCACCGGCTGGGCCAGCGAGACGGTCAGTCTGAGATCGTTGTCAAGTTCGGCGGCGACATAGTCGCTGCGCTGAGCCTCGAGCGCGACATGGAGACGCTGGGCGAGGCGACCGGCGTCGAGGTCGTTGACCGCGGCGGGGCGAACGCGCGTGTAAATTTCCTTGAGTGCTTCAATATCTTTGTCCCCGTATAGTTCGCGGTAAGCGGCGAGGAGATCGTCGCAGGAAACTTTAGCCGCAGTCGTTTCATCGGAGTACCGGCTGTAATGCTCAACGGTGAGAAAATAGGGTTTTCCGTCGAAAAGAGCCGGTTTCCGGGCCCGGTGAATCATCGCCGCCGCGAGGTGCTCGGGGAGATTGCCGCGCTCGACCGGCGACAGGTGGTTGTCATCGCCGCGGTAATAGAGCAGAAAAACATCACGCCCGATCGCCGCCCGCCGGACTCCCGAATCGGGTCCAAGCCGATGCATCAACGGCAGAATTTCGCTGATCCGGTCCCCGAGCGAACGAAAGAAGAACTCGGGCATTGAATCCAGCAACATCCGGTAATAATCGCGGAGTTGAACCAGCGGGGCCCCCACCGCGGCGTCCTCCGGAATTATGCTCGTTTTGACATCGGCACTACGATCCTGCATCATTTTTTCACCAGCTTTCCACCAAGGTTGAATTGAATGAATTTTCAAATTCCAAGGTTATCGTACCATATTTGACAGAAAAAGTCAAATGATTTTTCGGCAAAACCGGCAAAATCCCGAAAAAAAATGGTTCACTTTGATTCAATAATGACAAAAATGTGACACTGTCACCCGCGGGTCAACCATCCCGAACGATGGAAGGAAAAAAGCGAATAGGGCGCCACCCAGAACATCGCAATAAAACCGAGCAAAGCGTAACCCAGCACACCGAGGAGCTGGTCGCCGCTGCGATAGCGCCGGTAAACCAGCATCGGAAAAAACGCGGCCAGCACCAGCACCGGAAGAAGCGACAAGAGGAAACTGCCCAGCGTCGCGATCATGCAGTACAAAAAGAGAAAAACGCCGATCACCGGAGTCAACATCCAGATGAGTTGCATGCCCAGATGAAGCAGCAGCGCGGCCCGGGAATAAGCGCTCGGGCGCCGCAACGCAAAAGCGAAACGGAGCATCTCGATGTTTTCCCGGACATTGCTGCGGGCCCAGCGGATCAGCATTTTGGAAAAATCGAAATAGTTCTCCGGCACCCGGGTCAACACCAGTGCATTCTGCTGAAACGTGACCTTGGAACCGGCGGCAAGGACGATATTGGTCAGCGCCCGGTCTTCGCCGATATTGGCCGGACGGCCGAGGAAGGTTTGGTGCGCCCAGGCGTCGAGCCGCGGCCGGATCACCTCCGCCCGGCAGGCGGTCAACGCTCCGGGCGCGCAAAAAACCACCCCGGACGCACTCTGCGCCGAACGCATGAGGTCAAAACTGAAGACAAAATTGACATCGAGCACCCGCGGCAGCACGCCCCGGTTGTTCCAGACCTGAACATTGCCGGCCACGCACCCGACGCCGGGCTCGCGGAACGGTGCGACCAGTCGCCGCAACGTATCGGCAAATACCATCGAATCGCTGTCGACGGTAATCCAGATCGCCCCCGAAGCGGCAGTGAATCCGGCGTGCATCGCCCCGCGTTTGCCGCGGTTACGGCGCAAATTGATGGTTCGGAGCCGGTTCCCGTAGCGGCGCGCGGCCTGTTCGATCCAGGTCCAGGTGTCGTCGGAACTCCCGTCGTTGACCGCGATCACTTCGAGTTTGCCGGCCGGGTAATCGCTTGCCAGTACGCTGTCGATCGCCGCGAGCACGCGTTCGCCCTCGTTGTAAGCGGGAATAATCACCGATACGGCGGGAAGATCGGTGTCGGCCGGCGCTTCGAACTCGCGGTAGCGGCGGGCGGCGAGCCAGACCACCCACCCGAAATAGAGCACGCCGAGCACAAAACACGCGATGCCGCAGCGGGACAGCAGCTGGGTCACGTCACAGTTGATGATCACCAGATGGCGCAGCGAGCGTCCGAAATAAAACAACGAAAACACCATCAGCAGCGCCACCGAAGTCACGATCAGCGCATTGCACCGGCGATTCAGCCGCCGTGAAGCCAAGTCGGAAAGCGGATTCTTCATTTTCAAAGCAACAACCTTAACAAATTTCATCTATTAATATAGTATCTAAGAAAGCACTATGCAATGAAAATTTGATTTTTTTTGATCATGGATTACAGTAATATTGTCTCGGCGGATAAATATGTTGCACAGGACGCCGAGACAATAAGAGAACACAAGGATTTCCGATCATGAAAAAGAGCTTTTCCGACCTTGCGACGCTCGCTCCCCATGAACTCTGGCGTGAATTCTCCGCCATCGCCGCCGAGGTTCATCCCTCCGGACGCGAACACGCCCTCCGCGCCAAACTCTACGAGCGCGCCCGCGCCGCCGGTCTCAAAGCCGTCACCGATGACGTCGGCAACCTCCGGATCGAACGCCGCGCCGCACCGGGACTGGAAAAGCGCCCGGAAATCATTCTTCAGGCGCACCTCGACATGGTGCCCCAGGCCAACGTCGATCTGGCGTTCGACTTTCTTACCACGCCGGTGACCCCGGTGATTGCGGGAAGCTTCGTCACCGCCGACGGCACCACGCTCGGCGCGGACAACGGCATCGGCTTGGCGGCGGCGCTGGCGCTGGTCTTCGACCCCGCATTCAAAGCGGGACCGCTGGCGCTGCTGGCGACGGTCGAGGAAGAGACCAGCATGCGCGGAGCCTTTCACGCCGCGCCGGAAATGTTGCGGGGCGACATCCTCTTCAACCTCGATTCCGAGACCGAGGGTGAATTTTACTGCGGTTGCGCCGGCGGCTGCCGGTTGGCTTTGCGGCGGCCGGTGCCGACCACGGCGGCGGGCAGCGAAGGCGAAGCGGTCAAAATTTCGCTCCTCGGTTTGCAGGGCGGCCACTCCGGCATGGATATCGACAAAAATCGCGGCAACGCGATCCGGATGCTGGTGGAATTTCTGCTTTCGCTCGACGACTTCGCAATCGCCGATTTTCGCGGCGGCTCGCTCGACAATGCGATCCCGCGCGAATGTTTCACCACCGGACTCACGGTCAGCGGAGCCAAAAAATTGCAACTGGCCGCCGACCGTTTCGCCGCTTACCAGAAAAATCGCTTCGACCTCACCGAGGATTTCGGACTCAGCATCGAGCCTGCCGGACGGCCGAAGCGGCTCTGGAGCGCCGCCGTCCAGCCGGAAATCTTGTGGGCGCTGCTGGCGATTCCCAATGGAGTAATCGAGCGCAGCGCGTCTCCCGGCGCGGTGGTGACCAGCAACAACCTCGCCTCGGCGATCTTCGACGGGCACATGCTGACCGTACGCAATCTTCCCCGCAGCTTTGACGACCGCAAACGCGACCACCTGGTCGAGGGCATCCGGGAGATATGGAAGAGCTTCGGCGGCCGCGCCCGGGTCTCGCAGTCCTATCCCGGCTGGAAGCCCGCGATTGATTCGAACGTCGTCCGCCGCGCCCGGGCCGTCTACAGCGAGCTCTTCGGCGCCGTCCCGCCGACCAAGGTGATCCACGCCGGGCTCGAATGCGGAATTTTTCTGGAAAAAAATCCGAAGCTGGCGATGCTTTCATTTGGCCCCACCATCGAAAACCCGCACTCTCCGGCCGAGCGCGTAGACATCGCCTCGGTGGAAAAATTCTTCACTTTCCTGAAAAAACTGATCGTTGAAATTTAACCGGCAACAAGCCAAAACGTTCCTTTTCGGGCCGGGCACCGCGCAATCGGCCGGCAACGCCTTGATGGCGGCGGTGCTCGGGTATATGCTTATTTTTTCGCTCTTTTTCCTGTTCGTCGCAGCAGGCTGGATCGACACCGATTGTTTTCGGGAGTTTCACCACCGCGAGCCAAGAAACGCCGGTCGTTGCTGGTACATTCCGTTCCTCGCTCTGCTCGTTTTGCCGGCGGCGAATTTCCTGATCCACTCGCAATGCTTTCTGGATCGCCATACCGATTCCCCGAAATGGCGCAGGATCGGCGGCGATCTGATTTGCGGCGGCATCGTCGGATGGGCGGGTTTCGCGGTTATCGACCGCAATCCGACGCAACTCTACGCCGCCTTGCAGGCCGGGTGTTTCCTGCCGCTATTGCACCGGAGCCCTCCCGGCAGTCGCAAATGGAAATACCTCGCGGTATTCGCGGGCGGCACGGGACTGCTGCTGACGGCGGGAGCGATGAGTTATTTTTACGCTTCACTGACATATCGTTACGCTTGTATGTGCTGCTCCTGGCATTATCCCAGCCCCCTGATCAGAGCGACCTTTGAAGCGCCCGGTATCGACGGAGTCCGGTGGCCGTTTCTGCTGGCGGCGGCGACAGTGCTCAATATTACCGGCTGCGCCGCCTATTTCCGGATGGCCGGAAAACTCGAAAAAGTCCGTTTTTTCACTCCGTTCACGATCGGCCTACTATCGCTCAACCTGGCGCTTTACGCCACCTCGCTTGCCGCCGCCCTCCAGGTTGAACTCCGCAATGTGAATTTACTTCATGAGCTAAAAAACCGCTTCGGATATGACTTGACCCCGGCGGCGGCGCAGCAGCGCTACTTGAGCGGCGGCAAACCGGACCGGGACTACTGGCAACGTCAAGCCGACCTGGAGCAGGAATTCATTGGCGCCTCCGCGCCGCCGACGGATATCTTCGATCCGCCCAAACGCGATCCGGAAAAAGCTTTTGCCGCGTGGAAAGCACATTTCGATTCCGAGATACCCTTAATTCCGTTCGATTTTTACGGCGGTTTCCCATCTTTACCGTATCCGATGTTTTCGGGAACCGAACGCTTGACCGCCGAAATCGACCGAAAAGTGGACGCCGGAAATTTCCGGGGGGCATTGAACGACTATCGCTTGCTGAAGAAACTTGCCGATGCGCAAGCGGCATTTCCGGATGAAGACACCGCTGGTTACTGGCTTCGGCTGGAACAGCTTCGAATCAATGCAGCCAGACGAATGCTGGGCTCGAAATTCGGCAGCGCCGCGGAACGCAACGAAATCCGCGACGGCTTCGCCGCATATCCGGCGCGCCTCGAAGTCCTGGCCGATCGGCTGGACTATTTCGCGACCTGCAACCGTCTCAGATTCGCCGCACTTCTTTTCGAAGAAGAACGACCGTTTGAAATGCGCGCCCTCCCGGCAGCCACGCTCGGATGGTATTTCCCGGCACTCCGCTTCTGCATGGCGCGTGAACTCCACGCTTTCCTCCAGACCACCCTCGCCGAATCCAGCCGTCCGGGCCTGCTCTCCGGTAACGCCGAACGGCAAAATTACCTCATCACCCTCGTCCTGACCAGTCAAATCAACTACTTCAAAAGCCGCTTCGCCGACTTGGCACGCCAAGTGCGCGAATTGGAAAAGATGCGGTAAGTGAGTCTGGACACGCTCTCAAATACACGAAGCGTAGTTCGAAACCGAAAAAACAGCTGACTCCGTACGGCAGTGGTAGC
>JBFWIO010000113.1:0-8800 GCA_050255955.1 Victivallaceae bacterium | reverse complement strand
GCATCTCGGCGGTAGAAGCCTCGTCGCAGGGCGGATTCCGCACCATTCCGATCACGTCGACCGCAGTCAACTGGTAAATCCGGCGAATGGACCAAACACCAGGAAAAAAGCCCTGCTCCTCAGCTTCGCCGCCCTCCTCGCCGCAGCCGCCGCCGGACACGAAGTCGGCGGTTACTACCCCGGGTACGGCGTCAAAAGCCTGCCGCCGGAAAAAATCAATCTCGACACCTACGATCTCATCTACCACGCTTTTCTCCGCTTCGACCGCGAGGGCAACCTCAAGCCCGACGACGGACTTGAAATCGATAGAACGGTCAAAGCCGTCCACGCCAAACCCGGCCGCAAAATCCTGATCAGCGTCGGCGGCGGCAACTACAACATCATGCCGTCGGTCTGCGACACCCCCGAAAAAGCCGATCAGGCCGCCGCCAAAATCGTCGAATTCGCGCTCCGGAACGGCTACGACGGAATTGACCTCGACTGGGAAGGCGACATGAACAAAATCAACGCCGAACGCTTCAAAAACCTCGCCGACGCAATCCGCAAACGGCTCGACGCCGCCGGGCCCGGCAAGCTCTTCACCATCACCGTCGGCGCGGAATGGTTCGTCCGTCACCTCGACAAAGAGATGCTCAACCGGGCCGACCGGATCAATCTCATGGCCTATGACTTCAACTGGAACCAGGCCCGCTACCACGCCCCGCTCCGGGCGCCCGCCGACGTGCCGGACGCGATCTGTACCGAACGCGTGCTCAAGTTCTTCGCCGCCGAAAAAGGCATTCCCAAGGACAAAATCTGCATCGGACTCCCCTTTTACGGTTACTGCTACGAAAACCTCGCCCCCGGCGAAACCATCCCCAAGAACGACCCCGCCAAACGCCGGACCTCCCTCGGCTGGAAGGATATTGTCAAAAAGAGCGCCGGCATGACCCGCAACTTTGACCCGCAAACTTGCGGCGTCGCCTGGCAGTCCGCCGACGGCAAAACCCTGATCCTCGCCGACGATGCCGAGAGCATCGCCGCCAAGACCCGCTGGGCCAAAGAAAACGGCTATCGCGGCGTCTTCGTCTGGGCGATCTACCACGACAGCATGCCGGACGGCAGCACCCCCCTCTCCGACGCACTGCGCGACGCCGCCAAGTAAATCATCATGAACATCTGGGATTATCTCATCGTGCTGCTGCCGCTGGCCGCAGTGATCTGCCTCGCCGTCAAAACGCAGAAGTATGCACGGAGCGTTGCCGATTACCTCTCCGCCGGACGGCTCTGCGGACGGTATGTGATTTCGGTCGCCGACGTGGTCACCGGGCTCTCGGTGATCGGACTGGTGGCGGCGGCCGAGGTCAACTATCAGACCGGCTTCGCGCTGAGTTTCTGGCAGAATCTGTTGATGCCGCTGACCGTGATCATGTCGCTCACCGGCTACTGCTTCTACCGTTTCCGGGAAACCCGCGCGATGTCGCTCGGGCAGTTCCTCGAACTCCGCTACGACCGCAAATTCCGCATTTTCGCCGCCTCGCTGCGGTCGGTTTCGGAGATGCTGACCAATATGATCGGCCCGGCGGTGGCGGCGCGGTTTTTCATTTACTTCCTCGATCTGCCGCACCGGGTGACGATCGGAGCGTGGCAGGTGCCGACCTTCGCGCTGGTGGTTTTCATCCTCCTCGCGCTGGCAGTGACCATCATCTGGCTCGGGGGGACGCTGGCGCTGGTGGTGACCGACACCTTGCAGGGACTGATCTGCTATCCGATGCTGGTGCTCTTCATCGTCTTTGTGCTCTGTAAATTTTCGTGGAGCGGCGAAGTGATCGAAGTGATGACCAACCGCGTTTCCGGCGAGAGCTTCCTCAATCCCTATGACATCAAATCACTGCGGGACTTCAACTTCTTTGCCCTCGGCGTTCTGATCTTCTCGGCGGTGCTCAACCGCGCCAGCTGGATCGGAGCGGGGAGCACGTCGGCGGGGCGCACCCCGCACGAACAGAAGATGGCCGGGGTGCTCGGCACATGGCGGACGGGGTTTTCCTCGGTCTTCTACGTACTGCTGGCGATCGCATTGCTGACCTTGCTCAACCACCCCAACTACCGTCAGGATGCCCGCGAGGTCCGCACCGCGATCTCCGGCCGGGTCGCCGGGGAAGTGGTCGAGAACGTCGAACTGCGGGCCAAACTCGCCGCGCGGCTCGACGCGATCCCGCCGCAAATCGCAACCGCGCCCTTGTCGCGTCAAAGCAACCTCGACACGGTCTATCTCGACCAGGCGCATCAGACTCTCCTTGAGGGACGGGACGGCCATCTCAAGTTCCAGGAATTCCGCACCCTCTACAATCAGATGATGCTGCCGATGACCATGCGGCACTTGCTGCCGGCGGGGATGCTCGGGCTCTTCTGTCTCCTGATGGTGCTGATGATGCTCTCGACCGACGACAGCCGGATTTTCAGCGCCGCGCTGACCATTACCCAGGACGTGATTTTGCCGCTCCGCAAAAAACCGCTGTCGCCGCGCGCCCATATCAATCTGTTGCGGCTGATGTCGGTGGCGGTGGCGCTGTTCTTCTTCGCCGGATCGTTTTTGATGGCCCAGCTCGACTACATTAATCTATTTATGACCATCATGGCCTCGATGTGGCTCGGGGGGGCCGGACCGGTGATGATTTTCGGGCTTTACAGCCGTTTCGGCACCACCGCCGGGGCGTTCGCTTCGCTGATCACCGGGATGGTGGTATCGCTCGGCGGCATCCTGGTCCAGCGCAACTGGGCGGATTACGTATATCCGTGGCTTGACCGCAACGGCCTCGCCCGGCCCGCCGGAGAGTTCCTGACGGCGGTTTCGGCCCCGTTCAACCCCTACATCGTCTGGGAGATGAACCCGGTCAAGTTCCCGGTCAACTCGGTCGAGATTTCGCTCATCGCAATGCTCGCCGGGATCGCCGCTTATCTGATCGGCTCGCGTGTCACGCGCGGCGAGCCCTTCAACCTCGACCGGATGCTTCACCGCGGCGAATACAGCGTAGACGGAACCACCCCGGCGTTCGAGCCGTGGACGGTCCGCACCGTCTTCTCCAAGCTGATCGGGATCACCCCGGAATACACCCGGGGCGACCGGGTCATCGCCTGGGCGGTATTCGGCTACTCCTTTGTCTACATGTTCGGCTTGGGGTTCTTGGCGGTGGCGGTCTGGAATTTTTTCGCGCCGTGGAAACTTGAGTGGTGGAGTCATTACTTTTTGCTGGTCGCGCTGGTGATCCCCGGTTTGATGGCGGCGGTGACCGCGGTGTGGTTCTCGATCGGCGGGGTTATCGATTTACGGCGGCTGTTCCGCGATCTCGCGGCGCGCCAGGTCGATGATCTCGACGACGGCCGGGTGGAGGGCAACGTCTCGCTGGCCGACAAGTCGCGCTTTGAACATCTCAAAAAGTAAACAACACACTCCGGCCGCGACCGAGCAGCGACGCGCGATCGTCACGATTTTCCGAGCTGCGCCGGAAAATCGTGACCGCTTCGCCGCTGGACCACACCCGGACGGCGGTCTGGACCGGGGCATCTGCGAAGACTTTCTTTTTTCTCAGAAAAAGAGGTTTGCGAGCTTCAGCGCCACCATCAGCCACGCCGCCAGCACCACCAGCGCAAAGTAACGGCAAATGTCCCGGTCGCCCGCACGGCGATGCAACGCCGCCCCCCAGCGGGCCCCGAAAAACGCCCCGCACACCAGCGCCGCCGCCAGCACATAATCAATGTTGCCCCGCGCGGCGTGAAACACGGTGCTGAAGAGGCCGGAAACAAAGATCAGAAGCGTGGTGGTCTTGGTCGCCGCCTTGACGTCCTGCCCGACCAGATACACCAGTGCCGGCAGCATCACCACGCCGCCGCCGATCCCGAGGAGGCCGCCGAGGAATCCCATGCCCAACCCCAGCGCCACCAGCACCGGAATGCTGAACGGCCCTGCCGGAATGGTTCGAAAACGGTACGTCGGCCCGATCTCGAAGTGTCCCAGCAAACCGCAGGAACACTGATTTTCGCCGCGGCACCGGAAATAAGCGTCGTACAGCATCCAGAGCGCGATTGCGAGCAAAAACACCGCGAAGACCGCGAGCAACACCAGATTGACCGGATCGACCGCCGCACCGCGGATCGTCCACGGCGGCATGTCTTTGAGCTGCTCGACCAGCCGTGCACCGAGGAAAGTGCCGGCCGGAATACCGCCGCCGATCGCCATCGCCACCCGGATACCCGGCATCCGCCGGTCAAAGTGGTGCCAGAGCGAAAACGTCGAAGCCCCCAGCACCTGACAGGCGCTGGTGCCCACCGCGAGGTTCATTTCAAGCCCGAGGAAGATATTGAGGGCGGGCGTGATGATGAATCCCCCGCCCGCGCCGAAAAAACCGGTCAGCATGCCGACTCCGGCGCCAAGCCCGAGGGCTTCCATAAGCATCGGCCAGTGCGCGGCAAGATAGGCGGAAAGCGACATTTATGCTTGCTCCCGGTCTTGTCCGCGATATGGCTGGTTCGCCCACCGCGAAATCATGTGCCCGGCGGGCGCGGAGAGTTTGCCGTTTTCGCACCAGCCGCAGCGGCGCGCCGCGAGGCGCGCGATCAATTCCCGCCGCGCTTCGGCGGCGCGTTCGGCAAAAGCCGGATCGGCGATCAGGTTGCGACACTCCCCGGGATCGGCGACGAGGTCAAAAAACTGCTCTTCGCCAGTTCTCGGCAGCCAGACAAGCTTGACTTCGCCGTCGGTGATGAACTGCATCTCCTGTTCCGGGGCGTAACAAGTGCAATGTTCGCCGTGGAGCCAGCGCCGCCACGCCGGACTTTCGCCGCGCATCAGGGGCAGGAGACTTGCTCCGTCGAGGTAGTCGGGCGCGGGAAGTCCGGCCATTTCAAGAATCGTCGGCATGATGTCGCGCAACTCCGCAACATGTTTCGCGTCGCGCCGAACCGCCGCCGCGTGGGACGCAGGGGGGACGATAAAAAGCGGAATGTGGGTGCTCCCCTCGTAGGCAAAGGTTTTCCGCCAGAGATAATGATCGCCCAGCATGTCGCCGTGGTCGGCGGTGAATACGATCCAGCAATTGCGCCAGAAGTCGGAGTAATAGAGCCTGAGATAGGTCAAAAGATGTCCGATGCGGCTGTCGATGAACGACACTTCGCCGTAATAAGCGGCCCGGCCGCGCCGCACCCGGTCGGGCCGGATGTCGCCGTGCCAGGCCTCGGTGTGAAGCCCGGCGCCGGCATCGCGATGCGAAGCGCACCAGTCGCCGATATAAGGCTCCGGAAGCCGGGAATTGCGCTCGTGGAGCTCAAAAAAATACGGCGGCGGCACATAGGGCGAATGCGGCCGGGCAAAGGAGACGTTGAGGAAGAGCGGCCGCTCCGGGTCGCGGGTTGCGACGGCGTCGAGCGCCTGCATCGCGGTCCAGGCGGTGGGGTGGAGCTCCTCGGCGAGGTGCCATGGCCGGGCCAGCCAGGAATTCCACTCGACGCCGTGGTCGTCGGGGGTGGTTCCGGGGGGAGCATGACGCGCGAACCAGGTGCGGTAATCACTAACGAAGCCGGGTGAGTCCCGGCGGCCCGACTCGTCGAGCCAGATCCGCTCGAAGCCCATGGATTCACGCTGGGGATGGAAGTGCCCTTTGCCGACCAGCATGGTCTGGTAGCCGCCCCGGGTCAGCTCTCCGGCAAGGGTGTGGCCAAAGGTGTTGCAAAGCTGCGGCTGGCCCGAGCCCATGCCGAGAATCCCGGCGTGATACTGGTCGAGGCCGCTCCACAGCGAAGCGCGGGCGGGCAAGCACGACGGACACGCCGAATAGGCGCGTTCAAAAACAGTGCCGCGTGAAGCAAGGAAGTCGAGGTGCGGCGTTTCCGCCGCCGGATTGCCGGAACTGCCGAGGGCGTCGCCGCGAAGCTGGTCGCACATCAGAAAAAGAATGTTGGGTTTCATCGCCGTATTCCTTTGGGGTCAATTATTTTCCCGGAGCATCCCGATTTCGCGGAACATATCGTCGCGGAGCGCGTCAATATCCGGGCGGTCGAGCGGCAGGAAACAGCCGAGGGCGAGGATTTCGCCGCGCGGCCCGGTGAGCGGCAGCGCAAGCTGGCGCATCGCCGGATGGTTCTCGCGTTCCTGAAAGGCATAACCCTGACGGCGGATTTCGGCGACTCGAACGAGCATCGCTTCCGGGGTCACAATGGTGCGCTCGGTGGCCTGCCTGATGAGCGGACCAGCCATATAATCCGTCACTTCGCGGTCGGTCAGCCGGGAGAGGAAGAGCTGGCCCTGGGCATTGAGGTTGAGGGCGCGGAGCTTGAAGCCGGCGAGCCGGGTAGGAATCCCGCCGGCGGGCTCGTATTTGAGCTGCCAGATAAGTTGCTGGGGATGGATGTAGCGGTAGACCGCAAAAGTCTGACCCCAGCGTTCGCCGAGGCGGTGCAGAAGCGGCAGGAAGCGCGCCGTAAGCGGATGGCGGCGGTACGCCGCATCGCCGGCGAGGATCAATGCGCGCCCGCCGCGAATCAGCCGGGTGTCGGGATCGACTTCGATGAACTCACTTTTTTCGAGGACTTTAAGGATCCGTCCCAAACTCGCCTTGGGAATCCCGAGCCGTTCGCCGAGCGTGGTCGCCGAAAGCTCCTCTTCGCTTACCAGTTGCAGAATCTCCAGTCCGCGCGCCAGCGCCGGAACCGAACTCTCCTCAGCCATCGCAACCCCCGTTATATTTGAAATGGATTGATCACATAAGAATATATCTCATCATATATGATTTTTCAAATCCATATTTGATCAATGAAAATTCTTCGTCGAGAATTTCAGCCGTGCAAGGTATCGCCGACTTTGATTTCGGTTTCGACTTCAAAGTGGCGGGGAATGGCTTCGCCGCGGACGAAACGGATGGTGTTATCGAGCATTTTTGCGCGCGGAACCTCGAGACTGGTCAGCTTGCGGGCGAAAAAACGGCTGATGAAAAGGCTGTCCCAGGAGATGAAAGCGTACGTCTCCGGGACCCCGAAACCGTTCTCCCCGAGGCATTCTATTGCGCTCGCCGTGGCGATGTCGTTGCTGACAAAAACCGCCATCGGTTGCTCCGGCCGGCCGCGCTCGAGCAATTGCCCGGCGATCAACCGGCCGTAGCAGACCAGATCGGCATTGGGCGGGCGCGAGGGCGGGCGGATCAACTGCAAGCCGCATTCGGCGGCAACAGTCTCCGCCTCGGGAAGCCCAAGGAAACGGTAGCTGATGAGAGACCGGTAACCGCACTCGGCGACGAACCTCACCACCCGGCAGTACGCGGTGAAACGGTTGAAGCCGGTGGTGTAGAAATTATCCGGCAACGTCTCCCGGCCGGGCGCGAGTTCGTAGCGAAAGTCGTAAAAGAAGAAATTGAACTCGCCATGCTGACAAACAATCGTGCGCCACCAGTCGAACTGCTCCGGCTCCCACATGGTGGCGGCGGAGATGATGATCACATTGCGCACCTTGAAACTGCGGATTCGCTCGAGCGACTCCAGATTCTCTCCCTGCTCGAGGAGCGGCAGCACAATGTAGCGAAGCTTCAACCGCTGAAATTCGGCGATCAGCTCAAAGAACACCTGCTTGTGATGTTCAAACGGCTCCGCCGGCAGCATGATCGCGACGTCGGTCGAAATCAACCCCTTGATCGCCTGTCCGAAAAAACTCGGCATGAAGTTATTTTGGCGGGCGAATTCGAGCACCCGCTCGGCGGTCTCTTTTTTGATGTTCCGCTCCTCAGACTTGCCGTTGAGAACATAGGAAACCGTGCTCCGCGACAGACCGAGGGCGGCGGCGAAATCGGTCATGTTCTTGAAATTTTTCATCGAAAATTTCCTTTTCGCTATTGACTTTTGACATAATATATTGTACAATATAAAAAATTCCTACACGTGTGAGTAAAAAAAATGAAATTTTTGCCGCCGGACCGGAATGTTTTTTTTGTAAATCATTTCTACACGTGTAGAAAATAGATAAAACCAACCGAAGGAGGTCTGTTGATGTGCCGAAATCGTTGTTTCACGCTGATTGAGCTCTTGGTGGTGATTGCGATCATCGCCATTCTCGCCGCCATGCTGTTGCCCGCGCTGAATCAGGCCCGGGACCGGGCGCATGCCACCAAGTGTCTCAACAATCTGCGGCAATGCGGTACCGCCTTTATGCTCTACGCCGGCGACAACCGCGATTACCTTGCCATCCGGGTGCGGCTCAGCAGCGCGATTCAGCGTCGCTGGTCGCAGTTCCTGACCGGCGAAAAAGCCAGCGGCTTCCCCGAAAGCGCCAAATACCTCCAGAACGACAAGGCGATGTTCTGCCCGAGCCTGATCCGCAAAGGCGGCAACGAGGGAACCGCCTGGGTCTACGGCGGCCGCGGTTTCATGACCAACGGCCGTGCCTTCGGCGGCAAGTACCTGCCGGAAGGCTCCGAAGAGGCGGCGGGAGGCAACTACGCCAACAACTGCTACTACTTTCTGCCCAAAATCCGGCAGGCTTCCAAAGCTTTGCTGGTCGCCGACTCCGCCTATCGCGAGAGTGCCGCAAGCCAGATGGAACAGCTCGCCTTTGTCAACCGCGATTGCGCCGGCGGGCCCACCTGCGCCACCTTTCACCGCCGCCACCGCGACATGGCCAACGTGGTCTGGGCCGACGGCCACGCCACCGCACAGGGCGACGCCGACGCCTATGACCTCGGCATCCGCTGTTACTTCAACCGCGAAGGCACCCATCTCCTGAGCCCCATCCCGCCGGTGACGCCGTGAAGTTAACGTTTTTTTTGTCAATTTTGCTCTGTGT
>JBFWIO010000112.1:0-8847 GCA_050255955.1 Victivallaceae bacterium | reverse complement strand
CGAGTCGAGGCCGGAAAGCATCAGCAGCGCCCGCGGATAGCGCTTCATCAGGGGATCGCCGACATATTTCTCTCCGTGAAAAAGCAAAGCGTATTCGGCCGGCAGCTCGATCGCGGTATTGTACCAGAACCGGCTGATGTTCTCGGCCAGCAGCGTGGTCATCATCGGGTCCATCGCGTTGCCGGTCATCCGGAGCGCTTCGGCGGCGTCGTAACAATCGGGGTAATATTTGGCGAAATAACGCGCCGCGATCCCGGCGGTCAGCATCTGCCAGGTGTAGTGGCGGTCGGGATTGCGCGGTTTGGCCTCGTCGTAGTTGCGGTAGGGATTGGTGTAGTCGTCCTCGGTCAGAAACCGGGTCAGCTGGCGGTAAAACGCCTGCGTCACCTGCTGCCGTTCTTCCGGCGTCCACACCGGACTTTCCTCGACCAGATCCCAGTAGAGGATCATCATCGCTCCGCAGTAGTGGTAAATCCGGACGATCGGATCGCCGCGGTCACGATAGGCTTCGCCGTCGCGCTTGAAGAGTTCGTCACGCGTCGCCTGATCCTTCGGAAACGCCAGCCTGAGGAACTCTCTGGCGAAGCGCGGCTCGCCGGTCATGTAAAAGGCGGCCAGGTTCTTGGCCAGCGAATTCCAGCCGAAGTAGCCGACGTCGCCGTAGCCGCGTGAACGTTCGTAGATCGCCATCTCGCTGACATCCTGCGGCACCTCGACGCCGCCGCCGGGCTTGATCTCGGCAAGATAGCCCAAAAACAGATTTTTTGCCGGCGCTTGCGCATCGATGATCGAAACAAGTTTGTCGCAGGCGGCGCCGGTGCCGGCGGAGTCGCTGCCGCCGGCGAAAATCACATTGTGCCTGTCGCCATAAGGATTGTGGAGGCTCCGCACCACGCTCCCGCCGCGCCCCGGATATTTGACGTCGAGCAGCGTGTAATGCCGCAGATAAAGCGAATTGACCGAAGCATTGTCATGCCGGTTGCCGAGCATCACAAGATTGCGGTCGAAACCGGTCTTTTCGCGGTATGCATCGCCGGGGAGCACCGGAAGTTCGATCCCGGTTTTGCGCTTGACCGCCGCATTGAGCCGGGCTGCCAGGGCCGGATCGCCGACGATTGCCGCCGCCGGTTTGCCGTCGCGGACCAGGGCGGTTTCGATACAGAGGTCGCGGGGGGCAATCGCATATTTGCCGAGTTTCGTCATCCGCTCCGCCGGGGTCATTTGATGCGCCGCGGGGATAAAGGTTTCAAGCCGCAGAGAAGAAATTACAAAGCCCTGACTGGCATCCGCATAGGTATAAATTACCACCATCAGCTCCCGGGCGTCCTGCGGCATTTGCATGGTAACTTCACAGGAACCGTCAGGTTTCATGCGCGAAAAATGCAAATACGCCGATTCCCCGTACGTTTTGAGCGGATAAGGCAACGCCCGCAACTGGAGAGCGGCGGCGTTGAAACGCCTGCCGGGCAAGCTCTCGACCCTGATCACCGCCCGGTACCACTCACCGGGTTTGGCGGCAAAAGCGCGTTGCAGAAATGCCTTGCCGCCGTCGTCGGCAATCTGCGGCCGCCCGCCGGCCAGCGTTACTTCCGCGGACTTGCGCCAATCCTTCAACTCAAGCCATTGGCCGTCGAAGAGCACTTCACCGGCAACCGTCGTCCAGACCGCAGCCAGCAACAGAAAAAGCGGCAGCCATTTTTTCATTTTGGTTGCTCCGTTTGCGACGGTTCGTTGCAGAATTTCTGAGGCACGCTCAACTCACGATACAGCGCGGGATGACGTTCGGCCATATAGAAATTACCGTTTTCTCCGTCGCAACTGACCGAGAGGTAGGGGATGAAAAAGGGTTTGCTGAGGTCAATCGTCGTGGCGGCATAGGTCTGTTCGCTCCAGGTTTCGGCCAGCACCTGACCGTCGGGCCCGACCACCCGGGCGGGACAGCGGCCGCCGGGCCCGGAGATTGCCGCCGCGAGATAAAGCCCGTTTTCCACCGCCCGGCTCCGCCACATCACGTCGTAAAACGTCGGATTGGTCGAGGCGATCGGGTAGGCGATGATCTCCGCTCCCTTGAGCCGCAGCGTCCGCGCCGCTTCGGGGAACCACAGATCCCAGCAGATCAGAACCCCGATCCGGCCGAAGTCAAGATCGAAGACCGGAAGTTCGGTTCCCCAATCATAGCCGCCCTCGTATTCGCCGACGGTGAACTGGGTCTTGCGGTAACGTCCGACCAATTTGCCCTCGCGGTCGATCACCGCGGCACTGACGAAGTAACGGTCGCCATCCTTTTCACGGAGACTGATGACCAAATTGGTATGAAGTTTGCGGGCCCATCCGGCGGCCCATTCGGTATGGGGCCCGGGAATCGGCTGCGCCCCCTTGGTTTCGCCGGGGTCCGGCACCCAGCGGGTCAGAAAGGTTTCGGGAAAGACCACCAGGTCGGGTTTTTCTCCATCGGCCTCAAGCTGTTTCAAGACCTTCTCCATTCGCTGCTGATTGTCCTCGCAGGTGGCCTTTTTGCCGTCTTTCGGAGTCGCCTTGACCACCACCAGCCGGACCTGACGGTCTGGAATTTCGGCGCGGTCGCACTTGACATTGCGATAGCTGACAGCTTGTCCCGGCGCATAGCGCAAGCCGCAGTCGAGGGCGACAAATTGCGCCTGCGGCGGACGGCGGAGCGAACGTGCAAAAGCGGTTTCTCCGACGGGAACCAGGTAGGAACTTTGCAGATCCTTGCGCTCGGCATCGAGCCAGGTGACCCGCACCGGCAGCAGATTGGCGGCGGCGAGGCCCGGCGCGTCGTGTTCGACCCCAAAAGCGCAACCGGTCAGCGAATCCGGCAAACGGTAAAGCAACCGCCATTTGCCGAAAGTCGCACCGGTTTTGCCGAGTTTGATCCGGTAATTTCCGTCGGGCCGGTCAAAGGCGACATTTTTGCCGACTTGCGGACACGCCGTGGTCGCCTCGATCAATTGCGGTCCGGCGGAGTCATCCGCCACCGGGGCCGAAGCCGGGGAGACAGCCGCGCACCCGGCGATTCCTATCGCGCCTAACACCACCATTGCCAGTTTGCCTGATTCGGACATAAGACCTCCTTTGGTTTTTCTTGAAGAAAAAAATATCCGCTGGAGTGGTATTTTTCAATCCTACGATTACTGTATTATTTGTACGATTCAACACTTTTGATAAGTTTGGAGAAGAAACAAATGGAAAATCTGCCGTATCTTGCGGGCCGCTTGCGGGAGAGGACCGGAAACATATTTTCCCGTATCGTTTTTTCACTGCCGACACACCCCGAAAAAGTGAAGCGTCACTACCACTTCATCACCATTGTCGAGCAAGGTGCCTACAGTTTCTACCCGCCGGAGGACGGCCGCAACCAGGACTGGCTGTACGAAAATTCAGTGATCTACGGCTTCGACGGCGCACAAAGCCGGGGGGGACTGATCCGATCGCCATTGCGAACCATTACGCTCGGAATCTATCAGACCGGATTCCTCGGGCTGGTGGAACACTGCTGGAACGACGGCGAAAAACGTTCTGAATCGATCCGCAGCCGTCCCGGCGCGATGCTGCCGTACAAATGCCTGCCGATCCTTGATCTGCTGGACCGGACGGCGCGAACCGGCGAGTTCCGGCCTCAGGCGGAGTATTTGCTGCGGTATCTGCTGGAATGCTGTCTTGAGCTCATTGAACATGCCGGAGCCCGTGATCCGGGCGGCAAACCGGAGCGTCTCTGGGGCGAGATCGCCGCCTGGCTCAATGGAAATCTGGACGGCGACCTCGGCAACCTTGCCACGGCCCGGCAGTTCAGGATCAGCAGCAGTTACCTCAACACCCTGTGCCGCCGCCAGACTGGAATGAGCTTCACCCTTTTCGTCCGCCACTTGCGGATCACCCGGGCGGCGGAGCTGCTCCAGGACGGTGTCCCGGTCAAGCAGTTGATCGAATCCTGCGGGTATCGCTCGGCAAGCTATTTCACCCGCCACTTCAAGTCGCTGACCGGAGTGCCGCCGGGCAAGTACCCCGGCTGCGCCGCCTCCCCCGAATAAAAAAAGCCGCACCAAGTGCGGCAATGCCCGGATGAAGCGGAGATTGGAAGTTTTACTTCGACTGGTTTTTGGCGGTCAATTTGGCGCGATACTCTCTGGCGACCGGGTTGTCCGGCGCGATCCGGGAGAGTTTGTTCAACAGCCGTCCGCATTCGGCGGCGCTGCCGCGCGCAAAGGAATCGACAATGCAATGCTCCAGCGCTTTGATCAAATACGGCTGGATGCGAGGGTCATTGAATTCCATTTCCAGAAGCGGCAGCGCTTCCTGCCATTGCCCGGATTCACACAGCCGAATCGCGTAGCAACTGCGCGTTACCGCCAAGGTCGATTGTCTCATCCAGGCGCTTTTCGCCTCGGCCAAAGCCTCCTCCCTGCGCCCGGCGGCGGCATACAGCTCGGCCAGGTTCAATTCGATCAGCAAAGGGTCGCGCATCACCGGTTTGAGCTTGTTATAGAGCGCGATTGCGGGTTCAAACTCATCCGCTTCGGCCAGCCGCATCGCCACCGTATACATCAGTTCGCGATCGGGTTCCCCGTCGGCGTTCAAGCCTTCCCACAATTTCGGATTTTTGAGAATCGAACTGAGTGCGGCGCTGTCCTTGTGAAGCACCGCCAGCTCCATTGCGGCGATCAATTCGAGATCAGGGTCACCCTTGAAACTCCGCAACTGCTTTTCCAGACCGTTCCGGCAACAGAAAGCGAGATAACGCCGGGTCAGTTGCGGATCGTCCGGACGCTCCTTGCGCATCCGGTCATAAAGCGTCAGTGCTTCCGGTATCTTGCCGAGCCGCTCCAGTGCTTCAAGCTGAAGAGCCTGAACCTCGGCTCCGCCGTCGCCTCCGGCAATTTGTTTCTCGATCAATGCGAGACCGGCTTTGTTATCGTTCTTCCCGAGCGCGGCGACAATCGCCAGCCGGTTCAGCACCGGATCATTGGGAAATACGGCAAGCTCGCGCCGGACGGCGGCAGGCGTCAATTCTCCCGTCGACGCCTTGCCCAGCAGCTCCAGCCGGGTCAGGAGAATATCGGGCGGCTTGATTGAACTCAGCAGACCGGCCAGTCCGGCCGCCTCGGCAAAACGCCCGCGCTGATAATAAAACTCCAGCATCGGCCGCACCCTGTCGAGAATGCCTTTGGCGTCAAAGGGCCGGCCGGGAATCGCTTTGAAGGCCGCAACCGCCTCGGTCACGTCCTTGATATTCCCGGTTTTGAGGCCGTATCCGAATTTCATCATCGCCGCGATCTGGGTATTGATCGAGCCGTCAAAGAGCTCCAGATGCTTGCCGAGGGTGTCGAAGTCGTTTTCGAGATAGGCGGTCATCGCGCGGACATACGCGGAATAAAGCATCGTCGTCTTGCCGCCGCGAACAAACTTGCCGTCAAGCTTTTTCAAATCGGCGAGCTGAGTCTGGAGGAAAAGCGCTTCCGCCCAATGCACCGCCGAAGACTCCGGCATGTAATAATTGTTGGCTCTGGAATACGCTTCGGAAGCCGCTTTCATCTCGCCGCGGCTGAAGTAAAAGTCGCCCAATAGATAGGTCGCCACCTCGGGATTGCGCTCGGCGGCCTGCTTCAGCAGCTCTTCGGCAACGGCAAATTTCTGCTCCCCAAAGGCGCCGTCATAGGCGCACAGCAGTGCTTCCTCGGCGACCACCGGATCGGCGGCGGCGAAAAACGGCTTCAAGTCGGCATACGACGGTGTCGGGGATTTCAGCAGCAAGCCGACCAGGCGCGCCGCTTCGGACTGGCGGTCAAGCCGGGCCAGCACCCTGGCGGCGTCCGCCCCTTGGCCGCTCCGGACGAGGGCAACTGCGTACATCCCGAGAAACGGCTCGCGTCCGGCCTCCGGCAATGCCTGTACGGCGGCGATCAGCTCCTTGTAATCCATCGACCGGTAAAGGGCATTGATCCGCCGGACGGTATACTTCTCCTCGAGCCGGTTGAGGGAAACGATCCGATTCCAGCAGGAAGCGGCCGGACGCCACAGATTCTGCGTTTCAAAAATGCCGGCGAGCATCACCCAGGCGCCCTCATGGCTGTAGTCTTTGCGGAGAACCGCCTTCAACTTGTTCTTGGCCAAGGCATAATCGCCACTTCGAAAAGCTTCGCCGGCCTGCACAAAAGTCGCCACTTGCCGCCGGCTCTTGAAAAACACCACCGTGGAAACTCCGACCGCAGCGATCACGATCAATGTGGCCGCCAGCAGCAGAATCCATCGGAGAATTTTGTTTGTTTGCAAAATACTACCCCCTCAAAAAAAACGACATACCGCCGACTTTGCATCAACGGCGATACGTCGAAATTCTCCAACTTGAACTTATCAAGCTGTCTGTTTCGCTTTTCGGCGACGAATTGCAGCGGAGGACAGCAGCCCGCCGCCAATCAGCAATCCGATCGCCACACCGGGGAGCGGCTGACCGGCGATGACCACTTTGTCCCCGCCGAGGGCGATGAAATCCACCCCGCCGGAACCGAAACTGAAGTTCATCCAGACATTACCCGCCAGGTCGGGAGAATGAAGCAAACGCGCCCCCAGTCCGGGATAATCAACCGTTCCGATCGACGAACCGGTATAGTTATCTTTTGAGGTGATCCAGAAACTCACCTCATCGCCGGAGTTGAAATCGCCCACATAGTAAGCGCTGGTGCCGACCTGATGCCCCAGTCCGTCGGCAAAGGTCACCGTTTTGGTCGTCCCGGTGCCGGGCGTCTGAATACCGCCGACGGTTGCGCCGTACTGACCGGCCGACATATTGGCAAGATTGCCGAGGTCGGCCAAACCGTCCCAATTGGACACGAAACTGGAAAACCAAAGACTTCCGCCCTCGGTCACTTTGAGCTTGATTTCATTGGCAAAGTTCCAGTCCTGAACCCCGTTGGGATTGGTCACAATCTGGTACTGCAATGCCGCGAAACCGCTCACCGAAAGAAGCATCAGCAAAAAAAACGCCAAAAGCTTTTTCATCGGCCAAACCCCCTCATTTTATACTATCGGTAAACGACTGCTGTTTATAATCTTTGACCCCGAATCCGGCACGATCCGGAAACGGATGTTTCTGCGCATGACCGGTCAAGTTGAACAACACCCCTCGAGCGGCATCTTACGAAATCGCCCCCGGTCAGGCGAGGAAACATACCTTTCGGACGACCGAAAGGACTTTTGGAAAACTACTCTTATATTATACATCAAAAAAAAGTTTTTTGCAAATCATTTTCCGGCTTTTTCTAATCTCGAAGCGATCTTTCCGGCATCGTTTTTGACCGCGTCAAAATCGCCGCATTAAAAATCGCAACTAATTGCGGACAAGACGGAAAGCCGACGATTTACGATTCCCGGGCGAAGCCTCGCACCCCCCTGCCGGCAAAAAAAACGCCGTTCCGGAGAACGGCGGATGCTTCATGACTGATTGCCGGATCAGACCTCCGGCGACACCGTCTTTGCGCCCTTTTTGCGGCGAATCGCCGCGGCGGAAAGGAGCCCGCCGCCGACCAAAAGCCCGATCACCACGCCGGGAAGCGGCTGACCGACCGGCCCGCCCTTCGCTTCGCCACCCATGGCGATGAATTCAATCGAGCCGTTGTTGAACCCGAAGTTGATCCGGGTATTGCCGGCCACGTCAACGGTGTTGATCTGACGCGACTGAACGGTGTTTGGCTCATTCACCAGACCGACCGACGAACCGACCACGCCGTTGTTGTTGGTGATCCAAAAGGACACTTCATCGCCGGCTTTGAAGTCGCCGACATAATAAGCCTGAGTGGTGATGCTCTTGCCATTCTGATCGTTGGAGAAAGTCACCGTCTTGTTCTCCCCGGTTCCGAGCACCTGAGTGGCGCCGTTCACGGTGGCGCCGTAATTACCGGCGGTCATGTTGGCGATTGATCCGAGGTCCGGCAGCGTACCGCCGCCCCAGTTGGAAACAAAACTCGAAAACCAAAGACTCCCGCCCTCGGTCACTTTGAGCTTTATTTCGTAAGCCGGCTTCCAATTCTGAGTGCCGTTGGAGTTGGTCTCAAACTGATACTGCAACGCCGCGAAAGCACTCAAAGACAGGAGAGCAAGGCCTACCGTAATAAAAACCTTTTTCATTATTCAAATCCCCCTTTGTTATTGCCGTCAGCGATAATTTGAGCTTATGTCTCACGCAAATATATGATTCCGTCAAATTACCTTGTCATAAGTATATCACAAAAAAACTTTTTTTCAAACTGAAATCATAAAAAAAAGGGAAATACGTTTATCTTGCTGAAATTGCAAGCACCATACCATGAAGTATTTTCAGCATAAAAAAGCGCCGAGGACGGCAGCTCCCGCCAACAGCCCGAGAAACGAAAAACGGGTTTTGAGCTGAAGCCAGGCCACCGCCGCCGCCAGCGCCAGCGGAACCGGCCGGAGATAAAAATTCCACTCCGCCGGCGTACCCGAGAGAAGACTTCGGAAATAGTCAACCGGCAGTTTGCCGCTGAACACCGAGAGCTCCATAAAAACAATCAGCGCAACCAGCAGCAGGCCAAAGGCCCCCGGCCTCAGTCCGGCCAGCGCGCCGCGCATCCAGAGCGTTTTTTCGTATCGCGCCATAAACCGCATCGCGAGAATCACCAGCACCATCGCCGGCGTCAGCAGTCCGACGGTGGCCACCACGCCGCCTGCCACCCCCTGCTGGGTGAAGCCGACATAAGTAGCGGTGTTGATCCCGATCGGGCCCGGCGTCATCTGGGCCAGCGCCACCAGTTTGCCGAACTCCGGCGAGGTCATGATTCCGCGATGGTGAACCAAATCGAGATCGGAAGAGCGTCG
>JBFWIO010000111.1:0-8911 GCA_050255955.1 Victivallaceae bacterium | reverse complement strand
TGAGCCGGGTGAGGCACGCGAGCGCGAAAATCGCCGCGACGATCGCGACGCTCCAACTCTTCGGCGGCAGTTTGAGGGCGGCGTAGATCGCTCCGAGCACCAGCAGCGTCGACGGCGTGTCGCTCATCGCATTGAAGCCCCCGGCGATCATGATGGTGTAGTTGAAGAAACTCATCCGGGAGCCGGCGATGTCAAAATAGCTGGTGAATTGTTCGACCTCCCAGACCGGAATGTAGTGGGCGAAGACCGGCCAGAATACCCAAAAAAGACACCCGGCCAGCGCCCTTTTTGAGCTCATGCCGAGTTCGCGCAGCAACAGGAAGCCGATCCCGATGCTGAGCGGAGACAGCACCAGCGCCGAAAAATAGGAAAAGCCGACTGCCAGTTCGTAATAACTCTGTGCCCCGCTCACCAGCACTGCCGGCAGCAGAAAGAGCAACCCATGTCCGATCGGATAGGACCACGGACCGTCCCAGCGGTTTTTGAGCACTTCAAGCGCGACTTGCAAATAGCCGGGCTCGTCGGCGGGAGAACAAATCAGATTATTGGTTTTTTCCAGGGTATTGAGCATCAGAAACTGGCGCAACAGGATCAGCAATGCGAAAAAGAGCCACTTTTCGGTTTCCGCCCCGGCGGCGATGCGACCGCTTCGCCGTCCCCGGAGCCAGACGACCAGGGTGACGGCTGATAGGATGCCGGTGAGGGCGAACAGCGCTTTGCGCCCGGGCACCGGCGGCGCGTCGATGGTGAAATGGGTGCCGTCAGATTTTTCCTCCAGAGTGATATACGGCGCGGCGAATCGGGTGCTCCCGTCGGAAATGGTGAACGCATAGACATCGGTGTAGTAGGCCATCGGATGTCGGGCGTAAAAAGCCCGGATCGGTTTCGCCGTGACATTTTCGATCCGCTCCGGCAACCGGCCGACCGGCGCTTTGGTGAGATCGAGGTCGGCGAAGACCGGCGTGTCGCGGGGCAGCGTGATTGCTCCGGCGACAAATGCGGCAACGAGAATAAAACTCAGCAGAAATTTTTTCATGTCAGCAAAAATACTTCACCAAGCCGAAAATACAAGGGCGCAAAACAAAAAACGCCGGAACGGATGTCCCGTTCCGGCGCCGGAAGCGGCGAATCAGTCCTTTTCCTCCGCTTGCGAGGACTGGTATTTGCTGATGATCGGCCCCGCCACGCTCGGCGGGACTTGCTCGTAGCGTGCAAAGTCCATTTCAAAGGAGCCGCGCCCCTGGGTCATGCTGCGAAGCTCGGTCGCGTACTTCTGCATTTCGGCGAGGGGGACTTCGGCATTGACCACCTGGAGTCCTTCGTCGGTGTCCATGCCGAGAATCCGGCCGCGCTTGTGGTTGATGTCGCCGGTGATGTCGCCCATGTAGGCTTCCGGAACTTGAATCCTGACCGCCATGATCGGTTCGAGCAAGACCGGTTTGGCTTTGCTGATCGCTTCCTTGAACGCGGTGCGGGAGGCGATCTTGAACGCCATTTCGTTAGAGTCGACCGGGTGATCCTTGCCGTCGAAGACCGAGACTTTGATCCGCTCGACGTGACAGCCGACCAGCGGGCCGCGAAGCATGGTTTCCTGAACTCCTTTTTCCACCGCCGGGATGAAGTTCCGGGGAATCGCGCCGCCGACCACGTCGTTGCTGAATTCGTAACCCGCCTCGTTGGGGCAGATCCGCAAATGGACTTCGGCGAACTGGCCGGACCCGCCGGACTGCTTTTTGTGGCGATAGGCGGCTTCGGCGGGGGCGGTGATGGTTTCGCGATAGGGAATCTTGGGCGCGGCGAGGAGAGCGTCAACCTTGTAGACGTCCTTCAGCCGCCGCAGTGCGATGGCAAGATGCTGGTCGCCCATTCCGGAGAGCAGCAATTCGTGGGTTTCATCCTGACGACCAACCTTCAAGGTG
Organism: Victivallaceae bacterium; assembly: GCA_050255955.1. GTDB lineage: Bacteria > Verrucomicrobiota > Lentisphaeria > Victivallales > Victivallaceae > JAVBUI01. Next base: position 6,992 of record JBFWIO010000111.1, on the reverse strand, counting down.
GGGTCGCACTCGCTCATTTTGTGAAGCGCGGTCAGCATCTTGTCATCTTCGCCGCTTTTGGCAGCGGCGAGGGCGTAGGACATCACCGGGTGCGGATAGTCGATCGGCGGCAGCTCTTTGGCGGTCGGCGAAGTGCTCAAGGTGTCGCCGAAGTGGGTGTCCTTGAGCTTGGTCACCGCAAAAATCGTGCCCGGCCCGGCGGCGTCGGTCGGGGTCTGGAGTTTGCCGTTGACCAACAGCAGCTGGCCGAAACGCTCCTTGACGCCGCGATTGAGGTTGCTGACTTCGGTGTCGGGCTTGAAAACCCCTGAACGGACCCGGATGAAAGTCAACTGGCCGAGGAAAGGATCATTGATATTTTTGAAGACCAGCCCGATTGCCGGGCCGTCGTCGGAGACGTTCTGTTCGGATTTGTCGGTGAAAATCACGGTGCGGGCGAGGGGGGAGGGGAAGTAGTCGGCGATAAAGTCCATGAGTTCAGTGACGCCGATGTCTTTGGCGGCCGAGCCGGCAAGTACCGGGATCACTTTTTTGCTGATGATCGCGGCGCTGAGGCCGCGGCGGATTTCGTCATCGGTGAGGGCTTCGCCGTCGAGGTAACGCATCATCAGTTCCTCGTCGGTTTCGGCGATGGCGTCCATCCAGAGGCTGCGGCATTCGGCGACCTCGTCGGCGATATCGGCGGGGATGTTCTTTTCAAAGAGGACGTTGACTACGCCGGTGAGACCGGCTTGACTGCCGACCGGCCAGGTGATCGGGATGACCACGTTTTTGCCGTGGTTGGCGCGCATTTTTTCCAGCGTGGCGCGGAAATCGGAGCGTTCGCGGTCGAGGCGGTTGATGAAACCGAAGCGGGGAATGTCGCGTTGCCGGGCGAATTTCCAGGCGCGGGAGGTGCCGACCTGCGGACCTTCAACGCCGTCGAGGACGACCAGCGCGCTGTCGGCGGCACGCATTGAGCTTGCGGTGTCGCCGACGAATTCGGCGTACCCCGGGGTGTCGGTGAAGAAAAAGTGTTTGTCTTTCCAGATGCAGTTAAGGACCGAGGAGTAGATGCTGGAGTGTTTTTCCTGTTCGTCGGGGGAGAAGTCGGAGATGCTGCTTTTCTGATCGACCGACCCGAGCCGATCCACCGCCTTTGCCTTGTAGAGCATCAGATCGGAAAGCGAGGTCTTGCCGCTTCCCGAGTGACCCGCAATGACAAAATTACGACAATCCACAGCTTTTTTCATAAAGAACCCCTTGGTTAATGGTTAGGTTTTTATGTCCGCATCACTGGTTATTGTCTCGGCGGATAAATATGTTGCACAGGATTGCTTTTTGGGACGATGCCCGGGGGTATTCGAGACGCGGGATGCTACTCGACGTAGCAAGCCCGCGTCTCGAATACGGCCGGGCGCGTCCCAAACGCAACCCGGAACGGGCGCGAGAGTTGCGAATCCCGCCGCGCCTTGCAATCGAGGCACGATACTCGTATCGCTCCTCGATTGCAAAGCGCGGCGGCCTTTCGCAACATTCTGTGTCCTGTGCAACATATTTATCCGCCGAGACAATATCATCATCGTCTTCAACTCTACTAATAGCAGGACAAAAATCAAAAGCAAGGCTTTTTTTGCGAAAATCAGAGAAAGTTTTTTGCCTTGCGAGGTTGCATCGGCGGGGGTTCCGGGCAATAGTAAATTGAGTGAGTTTCAGCAATCGTAAACGAGAGGATTTTTCAATGAAACCATTGTTGCAAATGGCGGCGCTGCTGGCGGCCGGAAGTTGTGCGGCAGCCGATCTTCAGCCGAAAATCGGCGGCGTCGCTTTCCGCTTCGACGACAATCAGACCACGCAGAAATGGCGTGAGCTCGGCGAGGTGTTCGGCCGCTATCGGGCCCCTTTTGGGATGTCGCTCAACTTCGCCCGCCCCGAGCTTGACGATCCCGCTTTCCGCGCGCAGCTGCTGGCCTGCGAAGCGGCCGGGTGCGAGGTGATGGATCACACCCCGCTCCACCGGGTTTTCAGCCATACTTTCGCCACCGTGGAGGAGGCGGACAAGTATCGCGACAACCCGGCGATTGATCATGTCGCCGGCAAAACCGTCTATTTCAAACATACCGTCCGTCCGGAGGTCGCGGCGGGTAAATTGACGTTCGCGGTTGACGGCAACAAAGTCAGTGCCTCGCCGGAAGTCGAACAGTTGCTCTCCCGGGAAAACTTCGTCTATTCGCTGCGCCTCGGCAAGGCCTTTTCGACCCGCAAAAACCAGGACGGCAGTTATAAACTTTTGAGTTATTATGAAGAGGACAACGTCGACCTTGGCCGGTTGCCGCCCGAAGAGTGGCTGGTGTTGAAGCGCTTCGGCGCTTTTTCGGTCGCGCCCGACGGACTGCGGCTGCTGGCGGCTATTTCGCGCGATCGGGCGCGGGCTGCCGGTCTCAAGCCGCTCAAAAGCTGGATTCTTCCCGGCGGCCGCGAGGGCGTGATCAACGGGCGCGAGGTCGAGGATATCTATGGCCGCGAATTCGGCTACACCTCGGCGGCGACCTATCAGGACCCGGCTCTGCGGATTTACAACGAGCCTGATCCGCAACGCTGCCGCTTCGCTTTTCAATGGGGAAGTTTCAATCTCGAAAAGGAAGACGTCGCCGCGGTCAAAAAGAAGATCGCCGATCAGGTGGCCCGTAACTACGTCCTGATCGGTTCCGGCCACATGTGGGTCGGCCAGGTGCCGGGCGGATGGGATGGGTACCTCAAACGACACGACGAACTTCTCAAATGGTGCCGTGAACAGAACATCGAAGTCCGCACCCAGAGCGACTGGGTCGAGTGCCTTTATGGCCGCAAGCCCGATCCGGCGTGGAACATCATGCCGAAGTTTGAAACCGACCGCGATGCCGACGGCGTCCCCGACGGCTGCCAGCTCGGCGCCGGGGTCGGAATGAAGAGTGGCGTGCTTGCTGCCGGTCGTCGCGGCCCGGTGTTCACCGTCAATCATCTGTCGGGTATGGAGCGTGGCGTCAACGAGTTTGCGATCGACTGCCGCGCCGCGGCTGGAACCCGATTGGTGCTGAGCTGGACCTTCTTCAACCGGGGGGCGGAAACCGGCAAAGGGCAGAGCACGATCACGTTCGCCGGAGGCGATGGTTTCGAGCATTGCCGCGCTCAGGTCGAGGTGCCCGCCGACACGACGACGATGACCATCGGCATGCGGCTCGAAAACGACGCCGCAATCGAACTCAAAAATCCCTCCTTCCGCCAGTAGCGGACGCCGTCGGTCCGGCTTGCGCGCCCCGGGTAATTCCCGGAGCGCTTTTTTTTTGCCGAAAAACGGGCACGGCAAAAAGACTGTTTCTGTTTTGGTGAAAGTGTGTCGATTTTTTGAGGGTGTTTTTGAAACACTTTTGCACACATTTTCTTTTTAGTTATAATTCATTTATCTCGTATTATTTGTGCATGTTTTTGTTTGTTTTTTTGCAAAAAAAAGAGAATTTTTTTTCAATTTGATGTTGACGTTTTGAAAAAGTTTGCTATAATTATAGATGTGATGAGAAACTGTTTGGCACATTTAAATTGCAAGGGGCTATGTATGGGCAACGCGCGTTACGAAAATATGGTCGATCACCTCGAGTCGCTGATCGCCACCGGGGTTTATAAATCCGGTGACCGGATTCCCTCGCTGCGCGAGATTTCCGACAAGTACACGATCTCGATGGGAAGCGTACGTCGCGGGATCAAATTGCTGGAGGACAAAGGATTGCTCGAATTTCGCCACGGCTCCGGCACCTACGTTGCGCCGCGCCGGGTCAAAGTCGACGCCACCGACGATTTCCTCAAAATCGCGGTCTTCCTCGAAAGCGATCGCGCCAATGAAAGCTATTGCGCCCAGGCTCTTACCGGAGCCCAGGAAGTCGCGGCGGCGGAGAATTGCTCGCTCACGCTCAATTTCTGCGCCTGTAACAAGATGACCGAAGAGTTCATCCAGCGCCGGCTTGGCGACAGCCGCGGGATGTTGCTCCTGGGATGCTTCGATGCGGTGCTCGAGAAGCTTGAGTCGGCGATTCCCGGAGTGGGGCTCTCGATGCACCAATCCTATGCCGGACTGTTGTCAACGGTCGAGCTCGACCCCTTCACCGCCACCGAACAAGCCTGCGGCTTCTTCCGCAAGCGTCGGGTTCACCATGTCCGGGTGGTATCCCACAATCTTCCGGTTCACCGGCTGCGGGCGAAAATTTTCGCCGACGTCTGGCAGGCTTATGGGAGTTGCGACCAGATAGAACTCGCCGAATACACCTGGGCCGACTGTTCCGATGACAGTTGCGGGTATCTCTTTGTCAGCGGCACTGATTTTCAGCTCAGCAGCCACCATTTCAGGGAACAGTTCGGGCGCAATCTGATGGAAGAGCGTACCGTGCTCAGCATCGATGGCAAGTCGCTTTTTGTCCCCACCTACCAGCCTGTCAGCACGATTTACATCGACTGGAAACAAGCCGGACGGATCGCCATGCGCGAATGCCTGCGCCGGATTCAGGATACCGGCAGCGAAGCGAGGCGAATCTATCTCGATTGCAAGATCCTCGAGCGCTGAGCGCCCGCCGATCACCGAAACTCACGATTAAAAAACATCCCGGCCGACCCCCGGATTTAAAGCTGAAGCGCTTCGGCAAAATCCGGTAAGGCTCCGCCGCAGGGGCGTTCCATATCCGATTCATGAATTCGAGTACATTATAAAGGAATATTGTCATGAAAAGAAGACCGGCTTTTACCCTGATCGAATTGTTGGTCGTGATCGCGATCATCGCCATCCTCGCCGGAATGCTGCTGCCGGCGCTCAACAAAGCGCGCCAGAAAGCTCAGGCGATCAAGTGCGTCAACAACCTCAAACAGTCCGGCATGGGCATCGCCCTCTACGCCGGCGATAACGGCGACCGGTTGCCCTATGTCTACTTCGGGCCTTCCGGCGCATCGCGGGTGATCTTCCACTATCTTTGGGCGTATGCCAACCGCAGTGCCGGTACTGCGTTGAAGACCGACGAGGGGATTTCCAAAAACATTTTCATCTGCCCCGCCGAAGTCACCAGCAACGTCGCCTGGTTCACTGAGGGAAATGTTTTTCTCAAGTACAATTACGGTGCGCCGCCTTATACCTTCGGCTATCTCAGCGGGGGCACCCACCGTCGTCCGGTGCTGGTCGGCAAGTTCAAACAGCCCGCCGAAGCGATGGCGCTAACCGACTGTAATGTGGTCACTCTCGACGACTGGAGCGCCAACACCTACGTCAACGTCCGGCGCAACCACAGCGCAATGCAGAATATGCTCTTCATGGACGGTCACGCCAATCCCTACAACAAGCGGAGCACCAGTTCGACCAAGATTCTTCCGACCTACAACGAAGCCGGAGCGAGACCGCTCTGGGGCGGCAACAATGTCAATCTGTAAGCGTCTGTCCCTCGTCGCGGCGGCGGCCATCGCGCTCGCTGCCGCGGCGGCTGACCTGGCCGATGCTTCGGCCCCGGCTGCGGTGGTCCACCCGGCCGGACCCTTCAAGGCCGCCGACCTCGAACGTGCCCGCGCCAACCTGGCTGAATATGAATGGGCGCAAAAGCTCCTCGCCAATTATCGTGAACGCGCCAAAAGTTTGATGGCGATTCCGTCCGACCGCATTGCGGTCGCGATTCCGGCGGAAGATCCCTGGCTCCAGTGTCCGTGTCCCAAATGCGGCACCCACGCCGATTACGCATGGCGCAACGGTCTCCGGCCGGACGGCGAATCCGCCGCCTGTGCCAAGTGCGGTCAGGTGATACCGTCGGCCGACTTCCCGGAAGATCGGATTTATACGGCGAAAAACCTGCGAGGCGAGATCCGGTCGATCCCCTATCACGAGGGCTCAGAACCCTATTACGGCAACCGCCGCCAGTTCCTCGGCGGCCTGATCAACTGGCTGAAAGTCAGCCGCCTTTACAAACTTCCCGATCTCGCTTATGTTTACGCCCTGACCGGCGAGCGGCCCTATGCGGAACGCACCCGCGAGCTGCTGCTGCGGTTCGCCGAAACCTATCCCGGTTACGTGGTTCGCTTTCGCACCACCGCCTTTGATTCGCCCGCCGCCAATTATATGGCGAGCCACTTTGCCGACTGGAAATATCAGGACAGCGTCCTGGTTGCCAATCTTGCGCTTGCCTATGACCTTACCCTCAGCTCGGGACTCTACAGCGATGCCGACCGCCTGCAAATCGAGAACGGCATTTTTCGCGAATACGGTCGTTTGATCACCGCCCACGCGCCGACCCGCGATTGGTGTACCAACGCGGTGCCGGCCCACCTGACCGGCGCGGCATTGGCCGGGGCGATGCTCGGGAGCCACCGGCTGATGAGCTGGGTATTGGAGGGCCAGGAAGGATTCAAATCCTTTGTCGCCGCCAATTATCACCGCGACGGCAACTGGAATGAAAATTCCCCCTCGTACGCGGTGATGGCCAATGAACCCTGGTGGCTGCTGCTGGAGACCCTCAGCGGGTTCTCCGATTCGCCTGACTATCGCGGTGCCGGCCGTTACGACAAGATCGACGTCTTCGCCGAAATTCCGCTCTCCCGCTATCTCTTCGGCGCGCTTGACCGCGCGGTGATGCCGGATGGCGCGCTGCCGGCCAACAACGATTCGGCGTTCGGCTTGACTTTGCCGGTGCAGTGGCGCGACTTTGCCGCCTGTCACTTCGGCGCACCGCCGCCGGGAGAGGCGGGCGGTGAATATGCTCTCTTTAAACGCGGCGACACCGCTTCCGGCGCACCGTCGCCGCCGCCGGCAAGCGCGGTTCTCGCCGGGCCCGGCTGGGCGGTTCTGCGGCCGCCCGCCGCCCCCGGACGAACCGCGCTGATGCTTAATTTCGGTCCTTTCGTCGGCGGTCACGCCCACGACTCGGCGTTGAGCTACACCTATTACGATTTCAACCGGGAGCTGGTGACCGATCTCGGTTATCTCGGCTACACCCACCCGCTGCGGCCGTGGATGA
>JBFWIO010000110.1:0-8925 GCA_050255955.1 Victivallaceae bacterium | reverse complement strand
ACTTCAGGATCCTGCTGCCCCAAGTGATCGAAGCCACCCTCGGAACCGTGGTCAAATCTTTCAATGATCTGTCGCGTACCGCCGGTCAGCGCCGCGCTCACCAGATGGCGCGCCGGATGCGCGGCTTCGCCCAGCATTATCCCGGTCTCGGCTACGCCCAGCGTTCGGCGCTGAAGCTGCTGGTTGACCGGCTGATGACCGCGACCTACCTTCACTGCGAACAACTGCCGGCTCCGTCGGAAGAGGCGACCCGGCTCCGCTTGCGTACTCCGCAGCTCAAAAAATACCGCCACCCCGGCTGGGGACTGCTCAATATTTTCTGCCGTTTCACCGACGACTTTTCCGAAGCCGACCTCTGGGTTCAGTTCCACCATGTCCCGGTTGACGGCGCACCGATGCAGGAACTGCTCGAAAAGCTCAAAAATGAATGGGGAAGCTGCGGTCACATCCACTATCCCGCCCGCGGCAGCAGCGCCGCCAAGCCGGAGATTTTCCATTGCGGCGACCGCCTGTTCCGGGCGCGTTTCTATGTCCGCTTCGACCGCATGCTCAAGCTGCGAAACCGGCTCAATAAGCAATACGCCGACCGCATGGAGGGCTCGGCGACGATCGCCGGGATGATTCTCTGGGGACTCAGCCGCCATCCGTTCTTCCGGCCGCGCAAAATGCTTTTTCCGGTTGATTCGAGCATTCTCGGCGACGTCAGCCGGGAGCGTGAACTGAGTTTGATTTTCATCCGGCCGGGGAAATTCGACACGCCGTACGACCCGCTGGCCGGATTCCTCGCCTTTCAGAAGGAGTTCAACCGCCGTATCCGCGAAACCCGGGCAGGCACCAGCGCCGCGGATGAATTCCTCAATCTATGCTCGATGACCCATCCGATTTTTTATCACCTGGTCAACATTCTGGCACCGGGCGCGCTGCGGGAAATCGTCGGCACCGTCGGCGTCTCGATCATCCGCGACGCCGAAATGTTCATCAGTCCGCTGAGCGACTTCCAGACCGCCGGGTTCATGGCGATCGGCGACATGTCGATTCCGACCGATGACGGCGAAAGCGCCGGAGCGGTCAGTGTCTGCGGCTCGCGCGAGCAGATCCGTCACTACATCGAGGCGGTCAGCGCGCTGGCCGAATTCTACCCCGACTTTCTCGGCCTCGGCGAGAGTTCCGCCAAGCCTGCGGCAAAATAATTTTCAGCGATCGGTAAAAATGCCCTGCATGCAGTATGCAACGGGCCGGAAAAGATAATATTATTTACGCTTTTATGCTTGACATCCGGTAGATTTCAGACTATACTTTAGACACTGGAAAGAGGAGATCTATCGTGGCTTTCACCACCCATTTCAGTGTATTGGACGGAATCAAGCAGAATGACAACCAGGCATGGAACCGCTTTTGCGCCCTGTATGAACCGCTGATCCGGCTTCACGGGCGGGACTGCGGCGTCGGAGAGGATTCTCTCGACGACCTGGTTCAGGAGGTTTTCGTCGCGATTTCCCGGAACAGCGAAAAATTCGGCTACGATGCCGGACGCGGCCATTTCCGCAATTATCTGCGGCGGATCATCCGCAACAAGGCCAACGATATTCTGCGGACAAGCTACCGCCATGCGCGGCTGCCGCTGCCGGTACCCGAAGCGGAGGATTCCGAACTCGATGAGAAATTCCTCTCCGAATGGCAGGACCACGTCCGCAAGCACTCGCTGCAGATGCTGCGTGAAGCGGTGGCGCCGTTGCACTACCAGATTTTTGAATTGATCAACATCCACAACCGCAAGGCCAAATTCGTCGCCGATTATTTTCAACTGCCGTTGCCGACGGTATACTCGATCAACACCCGCACCGAGGAAAAACTCAAATCGATCGTCGCCCAGTGCGATTGCTGACACCGTCCGAAAGCCTCATGAAATCCCAACATCCACCTAAAATACCAAATTTCACCATCACCGAATTCTGCGGTCGCGGCGCCAGCAGCGAAGTGTGGATCGGCGTCGATCGCGACGGCGTCCGCCGGGCAATCAAAATCATGAATCTTGCCGAGGAGGAGAAGCGCCGGATCATCGAATACGAAAACAGCGCCATTTCGCTCTATCGCGGGCTGGGAAACCGCCACAAGGGTCTGCTCAACATTTTTTATTTCGGCGAAGTCGGAAGCTACGTCTACTACATCACCGAACTTGCCGACAACGCCTCGTTTACCTACAATCATTATCTCCCTGACACTCTTGCCTGGCGGCTGCGTCACCACAAGTTCAGCTTCAACGAGTGCGTCGGGGTAATTGCCAAAATTGTCGATGCGGTCAGCTTCCTCCACGCCAACGGCATCGCCCACCGCGACCTCAAGCCGGAAAACATTCTCTTTGTCCACGGCGAACTCCAGATCGCCGATCCGGGACTGGCCTGTCCGGCCGACCTGCCGTCCCATGGCTCCGGCACCACCGCCTACATGCCGCCATGGCAGTGCAACGCAATGCAGTGCGACATCTACGCCATCGGAAAGCTGCTGTATGCGATTTACAGCGGCAACCCGGCAAGTGAATATCCGTCGCTTCCTCCGGACGTCAATTTGCGCGAAATCCGCCAGCTCAACGCCATCGCGCTCCGCTGCTGCGGCGATGAAAACAACACCTACCGCAACATGGACGAACTTCACCAGGATATCCGGAAGCTGACCGAGCACGCGCACCATGAGCGGCTGTCGGCGAGAAAATTCACGCTCAGCGTGGGTTCGCTCCTGGCGCTGGCGCTGTGTTCGATCGCGGTCAATATCTATTTGCTGTACCATGCCGACGATATGCCCTTTTCGGAGCGGCGCAAAGAAGAGATGATGACCCGTGCCGACGCCCTCGCCCGGAGCGGAAATTATGTAGATTCCTATATGGTGCTTGAGCGGTTGCGGCGGCGCAATCCGGAAGTGGCCGCCAAAGCCGACTTCAATGCTCTTTTCGCCGATGTCGAACCGCATTATCTCTGGCAGAAATTCTTCAATCTCAACGAGCCGCTGGCAAGCGACATTTTGCTTTTGCAGGACCGCTTCAACGTGCTTTCGGCGGAAGAGAAGCGTCAGATTTTCGCCGAATATATGCGTTCCAATCCGGCCATGCTGAACTCCGGCGCGGTACTCTATTATTACTTCAAGGCGCTTGACGCCGCCAACGACCACAACGCCGCCGCCAAAATGCTCACCCGGTTCGACCAGCTGATGACCGGCAGGCAGCATACTCTCGCGGACAGCGTTTACGCGTCCTGTATCGCCATGCACTTCCTCGACCGCGATGATCTTAACCAGGCCAGAAAATATGCCGATTTCGCCTGTGCGCAAACGCAGGCCCCGCACATTTGCTTCCTCGTCCGCGCCAGGGTTCATCAGGCCCAAAAAGACTACGCCTCCGCACTGGCCGATCTGCGCACCGCAATGCGGCTCAAGTCAAACAATCCGATCGCCCTCGCCCTGATGCGCCGGCTTCCCCACGAGATCTTCCTGGGGAGCGAATAAAAGCGCCCCCGGACTTGAATTGGGCCAGGAATTGCGGTATAGTATCCGTGTGAGGTTTCCGATGAAAAAAAATGTGATCCAAATCTGTCTCGGAAGCTCCTGTTTCACCCGCGGCAACGAGCGCAATTTGCGGCTGATCGAGGAGTTTCTGGCGCGACGACGCCTGCGCCATGAAGTCGATCTTGAATTCGGCTGTTCGCTCTGCCAGGGCCGTTGCGCCGCCGGGCCCAATCTGGTGATCAACGGTACGCTCCACGGCGGGGTTGACGGCGGCATGATGCTTGCGCTGCTGCGGGAAACCTTTCCGGAAACGGAGGCACCATGAACCACGACTTTCCGATTTTCACCGTCGAAAACAGTTGCCAGGACTGCTACAAATGTGTTCGCTACTGTCCGTGCAAGGCGATCCGGGTGACCGGCGGCCGCGCCGCGGTGATTCCCGAACTATGCGTAAGCTGCGGCCGGTGCGTCCAGGTCTGTCCGGCAGGGGCCAAAAAAATCCGGCCGGATATGTCGCGCGCCCGTTATCTCCTCGGCCGGGGGAAAAAAGTCTACGCTTCGCTGGCCCCGAGTTTCGTCAGCTTCTTCCGCGATTTGCCCCGGGAAAAATTGATCGCGGGCCTGCTCAAGCTCGGCTTTGCCGGAGTCAGCGAAACCGCACTCGGAGCGGAAATCGTCAGCGCCGAAAGCGCCCGCTTGCTGGAAACGGCGGAACCGGGGATTTATCTCTCCAGCGCCTGCCCGGCGGCGGTCGAATATTTTCGTAAATACACACCGCGCTATGCCGCGCGGATCACGCCGTTGCTGTCGCCGCTGCTTACCCACTGCCGAATGTTGCGGCGTGAGTTCGGCGATGAGATCGCGATCGTCTTTTTTGGCCCCTGCGCCGCCAAAAAGCTGGAGGCGGACCGACATCCCGAGCTGCTCGACCTCGCGCTGACCTTTGAGGATCTGGTCGAGTGGTTCGCGGCGGAGAAGATCGACCCGGCCAAGCTTGACGGCGGCAACGCCGCTTTTGTCCCCCGCGACGCCGCCGAGGGGCGGATTTACCCGCTCGAAGGGGGCATGAACGACACCCTGCGCGGCGGCAATCAGCATGTTCACTACCTCGCACTCTCCGGACTCCTCAATTTTGAACGGGTGATGCGGCAGGATCCGGACGGCGCGGATCGCCGGGACGGAAAGTTTTTCATCGAGTGCCTCGGCTGCGACGGCGGGTGCGTCAACGGTCCGGCGATGCCGGAGCACGGCTCGGCGCTCTCCGGACTGATCGCCGCCGCCCGCGGCTATGACGGCGCCAACAGCCGCGACCGGGAAATTCCATTTGAACTCAAAGAGCCGATCAGGCCGGAATCGACCAAGATTGCCGAGCCGGACGAGGAGGAAATCCGCAACGCCCTCGCCTCGGTCGGCAAATATTCGCGTGCCGACGAGCTCAATTGCGGCGGCTGCGGTTATTCGCGCTGCCGCGACTTCGCCCGGGCGCTGGTGGCCGGCAAAGCGGAGAGCGAAATGTGCGTCTCGCACATGCGCGAACTCGCCCAGAAAAAGAGCAACGCCCTGATCCGCCACCTGCCGGCGGGGGTGGTGATCGCCAACCGCGAACTCGAAATCATTGAGTGCAACCGCCACTTCGCGGAGCTCTTTGACGAGAGCACGCGTCTCGCTTATGAGGCGATGCCGGGGCTTGCCGGGGCGGATTTGCGGAGCATAGTCGATTTCGCGGAATTTTTTGAAACCGTGCTGGCTTCGGGCGGCGAGCTTTTGCGGCCCAATCATGTCACGCCGGACGGGCGGATTCTCAACTTGAGCATTTTCAGCATCGAGCCGCACCGGATCGTCGGGGCGATTGCGCAGGATGTCACCACGCTCGAACTCCAGCGCGAGCAAATTTCCGAACGCGCCCGCGAAGTCATCCGCAAAAATGTGTTTACCGTCCAGAAAATCGCCCATTACCTCGGCGAACACATGGCCGAAACCGAAATTCTGCTGCGCGAAGTCGCCGGCAACTACAGTTCGCCGGAAACCCGGGAAAAGAGCGATCCATGACCGCCGCCGCGCCGCCAGCATACGAAACATTTGTCGAAATTGAGTGCCGTCAGGCGGTCAAGGACGGCCAGAGTGTTTGCGGCGATGACTTCAAAAGCCTCCGGATCGAGCAGGAAAAGCGCCATATCGCAGTCCTCTCCGACGGTCTCGGAAGCGGTATAAAAGCCAATTTGCTCGCCGGCATGACCACCACCATGGCGCTCGAATTCGTCCGGCGCAATATGGAAATCGTGCGCTCGGCGGAGATCATCATGGACACCTTGCCGGTGTGCGAAGTACGCAAAATCAGCTACGCCACCTTCACGGTTTTTGACCTCCTCCCCGGCGGCCGGACCCGGGTGATCGAGATGGACAATCCGCCGTTTATCCACCTGCGCGGCGACAAAGCACTCGACTGGCCGCGCCGCATGCTCGCCTCGGAGCGGTGGCCGGAGCGGCAATTGGCGCTGAGCGAATTCCGGGTGATGCCGGGCGACCGGCTGATCGCGTTCAGCGACGGGGTCAGCCAGGCCGGGATCGGCGGCGGCGAACATCGTTTCGGCTGGAAACGCGAAGGCGCGCTTGATTTCATCCGTGCCCAGATCGGGGCCGAACCGGAGCTATCCGCCCGCGATCTCTCGGAGCGGGTGGTGAACCGGGCGAGAATGTTCAACCCCGGCTGCCGCTGTATTGACGACATCAGCTGTCTGGTGATCTACTTGCGGCGGCCGCGGCGGCTTCGACTGCTGACCGGACCGCCGTTCAATGGTCGCGACGACCACGATTATGCCGCCACACTGCTCAATTTTGACGGCCGCAGCGCGGTTTGCGGCGGCACCACGGCGGCGCTGGTGGCGCGCGAGCTCGGGCGGAAACTGGAGACCGACATCAGGGAGGTTCTGGCGAGCCCGGGCCATCCGCCGGCGGCGAAGATTGCCGGGATTGATCTGGTTACGGAGGGTATCCTGACTTTGACTGAATGCGCCCGGCATTTGGAGTCCGGCGATTTTTCGGGCGCGGCTCCGGCGGTGCGCAAATTACTTGATTTGCTGACCGGGAGCGACATTATCGAATTCATGGTCGGCACCCGGGTCAACGAGGCGCATCAGGACCCGAAGCTCCCGATCGACCTCGAAATCCGCCGCAACATCATCAAAAAGATGCGCGAGCTGCTGGAAAAACAATACCGAAAAGAATCAGTTATACAATATTTTTGAGGAAAACGCAATTATGGAAGAGCGACACGAAAAGATCAAAGTGGAAATCTGTCTCGGCACCACGTGTTTCATCCTGGGATCATCGGAGCTGATGCAGCTCCCGCAACATCTCGATCCGGAAATGAATGCCAAAATCGAAATCGTCCATCACGGCTGTATGCGTTATTGCCTGGACCGTAATTACGGCCATGCGCCGTTTGTCCGGATCAACGGCAACATTGTGGTTTCGCGGGCAACCGTCGAAAGCGTACGCGAAGAGCTGGAAGAATTTTTCAAAGGAGGGCATCGCCATGCCGGGAATCAGTAATGCCGCCATGCGGATCCGCCGTGAACTTCTGATCCGGCTGATCCGGGGTGAACTCGAAGGAACGCTCCCGGACGAAATCGACCGGATTGCGATCCATTTGCGGCCGGCCTCGGAAGCGGCTTCGCGCTGTTGCGTGTACAAGGACCGGGCGGTGCTCAAATACCGTCTGATGGCGATGCTCGGATTCGGGGTGGAGGACGAAACCGACGAGGCCAGGACACTGCGGGAATATCTTGACGACGCCCGTCGCCGGAGCGAACCTCCGGAGGAGGTATTGAGTGTCGCGCCGATCGCCTGTTACGGCTGTATTGAAACGCACTATCTGGTGACCAATGCCTGCCGAGCCTGCTTTGCGCGGCCTTGTACTTTTGTGTGTCCGAAGCAGGCGATCGCGGTCGGAGAGGATCAGGCCAAAATTGATCCGGTGAAGTGTATCGACTGCGGCAAATGCACCACGGTCTGTCCTTACAAGGCGATTATCCGGGTACCGATTCCGTGCGAGGAAGCCTGTCCGACCGACGCAATCCGCAAGGGGGCGGACGGGCGGGAAAAGATTGATTTCGCGAAATGTATTTCGTGCGGGCTTTGTTTGAAAGCTTGTCCGTTCAGCGCGATTCTGGAGCGTTCTCAGATCATCGACGTATTGATGCGGCTCAAGGGGAAAAAGCGGGTGGTGGCGATGGTGGCGCCGGCGGTTATCGGCCAGTTTCCGGCCTCGCTGGAGCAGTTGGCCGAGGGGTTGCAGCTGGCCGGGTTCAGCAAAATGATGGAGGTGGCTTCGGGGGCGGAACTGACTTCGAAGCATGAGGCGGAGGAATTTTTTGAACGGCTGGAGCGGGGGGACAAGCTGATGACAAGTTCGTGTTGTCCGGCTTATGTGGAGGCGGCGAAGAAGCTGGCTCCGGAGATTCTGCCGTTTATTTCGGACGCCCGCACGCCGATGGAGTATACGGGGATGCTGGCCAAGGAGGCGGATCCAGAGTGTATAACGGTGTTCATTGGTCCGTGTATTGCCAAGCGCAAGGAGGCGATGCGGGATGACAAGGTGGATTACGTGATGACGTTTGAGGAGTTGGGGGCGTTATTTGCGGCGATGGAGATCAACATAGAGACTTTGCCGGGGATCAAACTGGAGCGTGAGGCGGATCCGTATGCGCGCGGGTTTGGGGCGGGGTGCGGGGTAACGGCGGCGTTATTGAATGCGTTGCCGCCGTCGCCGGACGGCAGGGTGCGGCCGGCGGTGGAGGGGAAATTCCTGAATGGTTTGGATCGGAAATCGATTAAGCTGTTGAAATTGTATGCGGCGGGGAAGTTGCCGGGGAATTTTCTGGAGGTGATGGCGTGTCCTGGGGGTTGCGTGGGCGGGCCGTGTACGCTGGTGGATTCGGACAAAGGCGGCGAGGCCGTGCGCAAACTAAGCGCACAAAAATAAAAAATAATAAAAAATAAAAAAAACCGCCGCCAGGCGGAATCCCGCCCTCCGTCGTACGGAGTCGCCGTCCAGGGGGCGAACACCCCTGGTCGCTCCGGCTCCACCGGAGCGAAGCTAAGCGAAGCGCTCCCCCCAACGCGGGCGGAGCCCGCACCACACTGCGAGAGCGAGGTCGGCAGCCGTGTCACGAAGTGACCGGCGAACTACATCGAGCGAAGCAGGCCGGCCGTCGGCCTCGGGATATCGAGCCGGTCGCTGACGCTCTCTCGGCTCGGGTGGATACCGGGAGAATGTTTCGCACGGAGGCACGGGGGCACGGAGGGGGGGGCGGATAAGCGGCGCAAGAGCAACGCGAATTGCGACGCGCGATTGAGCGTAGCAGGGCTGTAAGCGGGGAGAAGGTTTCGCACGGAGGCACGGAGGGGGACGGATAAGGGCGCGGCTCT
>JBFWIO010000109.1:0-8944 GCA_050255955.1 Victivallaceae bacterium | reverse complement strand
CTCCCCCGCCATCCCCCGCCATCCCCCGCCATCCCCCGCCCTCCCCCGCCATCCCCCTCCTTCCCCCGCCATCCCCCGCCATCCCCCGCCATCCCCCGCCATCCCCCGCCATCCCCCGCCATCCTCCGCCCGCCACCGAGCTTCCCTCCCTCCTCCTGTTAAATGCCTTCAACGCCTTGTTCAAGGTTGCCGATTCGGTTATTTTTCTGAAAAAGTTTTTGTTTACGGCTTGACTTTTGCATCGAATCAATATATACTCCTATATAGAAGTTGAGAAAAAATATACAACCCTTTGGAGATAGATATGCAGAATCGGGTTTTGGCGGTGGCGGGCGCGTTGGCGCTGGCCGGGGAAGGGATGATCGGTCAGGCGGGGGGGAGCGAGCTGGAGCAAGCGGGGGATGTATATCGCGAAACCCGTTTCCCGCCCTGCCGGATAGAGGGGTTGGTCGAGCGGCCGGCGTGGTGGAAAGTTCGCCCGCGCGAGATCATCGAAGCTTGCCGCCAGGTCAAAAAAGGGCGCGCCGAAGTGATTGCCCATACGCCGCTCGGGTTCCCGGTCTATGCGGTTTTTTACGGCGAGTGTCCGCCGGTTTCCGGCACGGCCAATTGGTCGGCGGGGAGCTCTTCGGACGATCCCGATGCTTATTTCGGCAAAGGTGCGCGCAAGCCGACCGTGGTCTGGGTGGCCGGTTTTCACGGTGCCGAGGCGGAGGGGGTGGCGGGCTCGATGAATCTTTTGAGTTTGCTTGAAACCGGCAAGGATCTGCGCGGCCGATCCCGTGATTCGTTTCTTGAGCTGGCAAGCCGGTTCAATCTGATCATCGTACCGTGCCTCAATATGGACGGGCGCGCGATTTCGCCAGATCACCTCAACGGTGTTTCCTATCAGGATTTCCGCCACGTCTCGCAGGGAAGCTGGGCCGACGGCACGCTGATCGGCTGGCGCGGCAGCAAAGCTTGGTTTCCGCTGCCGCTCGAACGCGTCGCTTATCCCGGCGGCTACCCCAATTCGGAGGGATTTAATCCGATGCACGACGCCGAGCCCGGCAATATCCGCACCGCCGAAGTCCGCGGCTTGCTCAATCTGGTCGGCCGCTACGGCGTCGATCTGCTGGTCAACGCCCACTCCTACGAAAATGCACCGGCGGCGCTGCCTCCCGGCGAAGAACGCGCGTTTGCCGTTGCCGACGCGATCAACCGGGCTCTTTTTGAGGCCGGACTCCGCACGGAGCCGGTTTTGCCGATGAGCCAAACGGCGCGCGGGGTCAACTTCAATACGCTGGTTCCGCTGACTTCGGGCGGGATGGCGGTTACGCTCGAATCGCCGGTCTCGCAGGGCTACACTTTTGATCAACTCGCGGAAATCACCTATGTCACCATCGAAGCGGCGCTGGGAGCCGAGCTCGAAAAGTCGCCAAACGAGCGCCAAAGCCTGTTGCATTGATCAAAAGTTCCTCCGACCGCCCGAAAGGTCTGTTCCTCCGCCTGACCGGATGCGATTTCCGGGCATGCCGCCCGGGGTATGCTTCCGCAATCAAGCCGGTCATGCGCAAAAACATCCGCTTCAGGATCGCTCCGTAAATATCTCCAAAAAAGAAGGGATTGATGCGATGAAGAGAATGACTTTCACCTTGATCGAGCTTCTGGTGGTGATCGCGATTATTGCGATTCTGGCAAGCATGCTGCTGCCCGCCCTCAACAAGGCGCGCGGCGTGGCGCAAAAATCGGTTTGCGCCAACAACCTCAAACAGATCGGGCTGGCCCAGGCGATGTATTCGCAGGCGAGCGACGACTGGGTCATCGCGGGCAAAGAGCGCAACGGCCGCCGCTGGTTCAACACCCTTTCCGGGCGCAACAACGACGGCACCGTGATCACCGGCGTCGCAACCGGCTACGGCCTCACCTACGCCGGGTACGGCCCGGCCAAAGGCACCTTTTCCTGCCCGGTCGAGCGCAAGCCTTTCGGCACGGGGACACCGGGGAATTGGGCGTATACGCACTATGCAACCAATTCCAGACTTGGTTCATATGCCTTTCCCGGCTCTGCCGGCTACGGGCGTAAGAAGCTTGCCGCCATCCGGCGGCCGACACTGGCGATTTTCGCCGGAGACAACATCCGTGAGGACAATGAGCATATCAATTACGCTGTGTTTTTTGCTTACCGCCACGGCGGCGGCGATGATTTCCGCACTACCTCCGCCCGCAACGATGCGCCGACCAACGGCGGCATGACCAACATCGCCTACGTTGACGGCCACGCCGGAAGCGGCAAATATATGGAGCTCTACAGTGCTCAGGAGCCGCCGTACAACAATGCCGTCAATACGGTTTTTCAGCACGGGATCAATGCCACGGCGGAAATCCCTTTTTGAACTCAAACGGAGAATGCCGATGAAGAAATTACTGCTTGTGCTCGGGAGCGCCGCATTGCTGCTGACTTCCGCCGCCGCCGCTGAGAGCGACTGGAAAAGCGCGATCCGGCCGGATCACCCCCGGCTTTTCGTCTCGCCGGAAACGCTGTCCGGGATCAAGACACATGCCGCGACCGTGCTCTCCAAAGAGTTCGCCGCGCTCAAAGCCGAAGTCGATGCGCTCGATTCCGACCCGAAGTTTGAGCTCCTCGCCGACCGCTTCGAAGTCGTCAACGGCACAGCCGTCTGCAAGGCGCCTTATTCCGAAGGCCTGATGCTGGTCAAGGTGCGCGGCGCCGATGAGGCGCAGAAGTGCGCGCTGCTTTACCTCATCACCGGCGAAGAACAATACCGTGACAAAGCGTACCGGTATCTGATGGTCGCGTTGAAGCTCTTTGACTGGTGCTTTCAGCATCAGATTCTGGTGGACTGGCATTCTTCGCTCAGGCAGAATGCGATCACCGCATACGACTGGATATACAACGGCCTGACCCCGGAACAGCGCCGGGCCTTTATGAAGCCGATGCTGGAAAATATCCGCGATCTCCAGACCGCCAAATTCCACCGCAACAGCGGTTCGGGAATCAATACCGGCAATTACGGCGTCACCAACCTCGCTCTTTTCGCCGGACTGGCCGCGTACCGCGACGGTATCGATGATGAACTTGCCGAAAAACTGCTCGACGGCGCCTATGACCGCAACCTCAAAATGCTCGCGTTCCGGGAGGAAATTTCCAACGGCAGCGGACTCCTGGTCGCACCGACCGCGGGGTATAGTTTCGGGATGTATCCTTATGCCACTTTCATCTTCTTTCACCTGATGAAGTCGGCGACCGGACGGGAGGCGGCGGATCAATATCCCCAGATGCTCGATTACCCCAACTGGTTCAGCTGGGCGTCGATCCCCGATCGCGGCCGCTTTCTTCACTACGGCATCGGCGACACCGAGCACCTGGAAAATGTGCTGCCGACCGGCGAAATGTACACCCATCTCGCCCAGACGATCCATTTTTACGGCAAAGCCCATCCGGAGCGGATGGCGCCGATCTACGCCGCAATGCAGCTGTTGCCGGCGCGCGACCGCCGTTTTTCGAGCTGGTATCCGGTGCTGCCGTTTCTGCTGACCGGTTTCGATCCGGCCAAAGTCGGCGCGGCCGATCCGGCGGCGCTTGAGAACGGCGCGCGGGCGGCTTACTTCCGCCCTTTCGGGTTGCTGGTGATGCGCGCCGGAGTTGCGTCGGACAAGACACACGCGCTGTTCCGGTTCGGTTCGCAGCAGGGGCATCATTCCCACTACGATGAAAACGCGTTCGTCATTTTTCGCCAGGGCTTCCTCGCGCTTGACTCCGGCAGCCGCTGCAAAAATATGCACCATGTCAATTACGCTCCGCAGACGGTGGCCCACAATGCGATTCTGATCCACATGCCGAATGAAGAGATGGCGGCCTTTTGGAAGCCATGGGGCAGCACCGCCAAGGTTGATTCCGAGGTCTTCTTCAACCACGGCGGCCAGTACCGGACCGCGGGCGGCAAGGCGCTGGCGCTGGAGAGCAACAGCCTCTACACCTACGCCGCCGGCGACGCCGCGCCGGCCTACCGCAGCGAAAAGGCCAAAGCGGTGATCCGGCAGTTCGTCTACATTTATCCCGATTGCTTCGTCGTCTACGACCGGGTGGAATCGGTCAAGCCGGATCAGAAAAAGGAATTTCTGCTCCACTTCCAGAATCAGCCGCAACTTCAGCCGGACGGGAGCTACCTTGTTGAAAACGGCGGACGACTTTTTGTCAAAACGTTGCTCCCGGCCGATCCCGCGACGCGTCTTGTCGGCGGCTCCGGCCGCGAGTTCGAGGCCTCCGGCAAAAACTGGGAGCTTCCGGGCGAAGACTGGCAGAAACGCTTCCGGGTCGCCGGGAACTGGCGGCTTGAGGTTGCCGGGCGCGGCGACAAGGTCCGCAGCACGTTCCTGCATTTGCTCCAGACCGGCGACGAAACGACGGCGGCGATGGTCAAAGCCAAATTGATTTCCGATGAAAAAACGGATGGACTTGAATTTACCGACGAAAATGCTACTGTATGGCAGTTGCGGTTCAACCGCGACGGCCAAGTCGGGGGAACCATCCGGGCGAGCGATCGCGACGGGCGGGTTCTCGTCAATCAACCGTTTGCTGAAAAAATGGAACAAGGGAAATTGAAATGAAGAAAGTATTGGCAACTTTGTTCGGCGCGGGTTTGGTGCTGGCCGCCGTCGCGGCGGACGTCAAGGTCGCAACGGACAGTTGGGAATTGCCCAAGGGCTGGCAGGCGGAAGCCGACAAAATCAAACTTGCCGGCTCGATCGTGTCGGCTTCGCAGTTTGCCGTGCTGAAAGACAAAGCCGCCGTTCCGGCGCCGGCCGAATTCAGCGCCGCCATCAAAGTCACCGGCCAGACGCCCAACGAAAAAGCCTGGCGGACGGTGGGGCTGGTGCTCGGGCCCGACAGCAGAAACTACTTTCAGCTCGCCTTGATCGAGCCGCCGCCGACCGGTGCGGAGAAGCGCTTTGTCGAACTCAAACAGATGAAGGACGGCAAATGGGGCTCCGGCGCGGGGCTTCCCAAGTCCGAATACCGCCAGTATTTCCGCTGGGAAAACGATCAGGTGTATACCCTCAAGCTCACCGTCGGCAGTCAGGAAATCGTCGGCGTGGTGACCGATGAGGCGGGCAAGGCGGTGGTGACTTTGACCATTCCGGTGAGCGACGCCGCGCAGGCGGTGACCACCGGGATTCCGATGCTCCGGGCGTCGGGCATTGTCGGCGAAATCAGCAACCTCAAAGCGGAGACCAAATAAAATGCAAAAATCCATTCTGACCCTCATTCTCGGCCTCGGCCTCGCCGGAGCGGCCGTTGCCGCCGAACTCAACGTCGCTCCGGCGGCGTGGAATGTCCGTCCCGGCTGGGAAGTGACCGCCGACAAGGTGAAGTTCGCTCCGGAAATCAAAAATGCTTTTATTCTCCCCAAAGAAAAGCTTGAACCCGGCCAGATGAGTTTTGAAACCGACATCACCATCACCGGCAAAAATGCGCCGGACGGCATTTGGAAGGTGGCGGGAATCATCGTCGGCCGCGACAGCCGCAACTTCATCCAGCTCGGCTTCGTCGAGAGCCCGGACAAGGAAGGTGCGCGGCGTTTCATCGAGCTCAAGCAGATGCGCGAGGGCAAATGGGGTTCGGTCGAGGGCCTCGACGGCAAGGAGTTCCGCAGCAATGTCGCGGTCGAAAATAATCAGGTCTACAAGCTCAAACTGACGCTCGGCAAGGACGGCGCGACCGGCACCGTCGCCGACAGCACCGGCAAAGTGATCGCCGACCTCAAGATGCCGTTCCTCGCCTCCGGCGAAGCGGTCAACTCGGGCGCCCCGATGCTCCGCGCCGCCGGCTACACCGGCGAATTCGCCAACCTCAAGGCTGAAACCAAGTAAAGTTTCTTGTTCGTCCCCCCCGGCGGTATTTCATCGCGCGGGGGTTTTATTTTTCGGCGTAGTCGTAAATGGTGACTTCGTCGAGCGGCGCGAGTTCGGAGATCAGGAACTCGCCCGACAAGCCGGTCGCGGGATCGACCGCGAGCGCCGGATGTCGGCGGTTTCCTTCCACGACGATCGCATCGCGTTTGCCTTTTTTCATTTTGCCGATCACTTCGCGTCCGTCGAGAGTGAGGAGCGCCATGCCGCTCTCGATCAGGGCAGGGGGCGGCAGCAGCACGCCGACGCCGGTTGCCGGGTCGTAAGTCCGGAAGCGGGCGCGGCCGCGAAGCAGTGAATAATCGCGCAGCGTCACTTCCTTGCCCGCAATTTTGGCGATC
Organism: Victivallaceae bacterium; assembly: GCA_050255955.1. GTDB lineage: Bacteria > Verrucomicrobiota > Lentisphaeria > Victivallales > Victivallaceae > JAVBUI01. Next base: position 2,690 of record JBFWIO010000109.1, on the reverse strand, counting down.
GGTGCGGCCATCCGGGCGCTGTAGAGGTAATTGCCGGGACGCTGATCGTTTTCAGGCACCGTCGAGCGCAAGGCAAGGCGATTGCCGAAAATGTCAAGCTTGCCGATCCGGGCGCGGAAAGGCGGCGCGGTTTTGACCGCGATTTCGCCCTTGACCGCGATTTCACCGTCGTTGAAGACGGCGGCGTGTTCGACTTGTCCATCGCGGTCAAGCAGCAGCACACCGGCCTGGCCCCGGAAGCGGCCGCCGTCAACTGTGATGAATTTCGGCAGCGGCTCAAGCGCGTTGAAAACATAGGCGGTTTTGCCGTCGCGATAACGGATTTTGAGAAGTGTCGAGGCGAAATCGGACTCGATGGGGCTGATCGACTCGATCACGCTTTCCTGACGACCCGGTTCAAAGACGGTGACGAAGTTGCTCTTGAGCCCGGCTTCGCCTTGACGGCGGCGGATCAGGTAGGCGATTTCCTTTGGCGACTTTTCGGCAATTTGAGTTTTGCCCTCGGCGAGGATCAGCGTTTCATCCGCCCCCGGGGCGACCGGGTGGATTACGATTCCCTGCTTCAGCGCCGGGTCGGGATGCAGCAGGGCGATCGGCCCGGCGGCGGCGGGGGCGGTCCGGCAACGCGTCAGGTACTGGTAGCCGCCGCCGCGATAGGCGCGGTAACTCGTGCTGCCGGTCTCGATGTCGCGAAGCGCGGGGTCGTCGTAAAATTTGCCGTAGGGGATATCTTCCCCCGCCAGCGTTCCCGGTTTTTCGGGGCCGAAAGCGATTGCGGTTTTGACCTCGGGGCCGCTGCCGTGAAAGAAGTAGTCATGCTGTTTGCCGCCCTCGACCCGGAAGAAATCGACCGCGGTCATTTCGCCGTCGCCGCGGTCGAAATACAGAACACTCCGGCGGTAGCGCGACATGCCGGAATAAGCCAGCGGCGCTTCGGCATCGATAAAATGCGCGAAGTTGCCGCTCACAAAGGCGCGGCATTCGGCCCCCTCGCCGCTCTGGCGCACGGCGTCCACCACCACCGTATTGTGGGTGAGGGTGTTGCTGAAGTAGCCGTAGCGGCGGGGATCCATTTCGCTCGCGGTATCGGGATAGCCGAAGTCCGGGCTAAGCGGGGCTTCGCCGCTGAAAAATTCGAGGTGGAGTCGGTCGTAATGGCCGTGTTTGAGCTGCGGCGTGTGCAACAGCAGCATTGCCGCCGGATGGTCGGGCCTGCCGTTCTGAAGCAACGCGATACCGTAGCCGGGAAGGTGGGAACTCTGAAACAGCTTGCGCCGGTCGAATTGCCGGGCGAGGGTTTCCGCTTGTTTGAAGAGCGCGGGTTCGATCCCCGAGCGGTCGCCGGCGGGATCGGCTTCGAGCAGCGCCGCCGCGGTCGCCGGTTCCGGCCAGGCGCGGAAGATCGAGGCGGCGGTCACCGCTTCCGGCATCATCCGGGGCGCGTGAATATCCCCCGAGTCGCCAAGCGCCGGGGTGAATTTCCCCAGTACGACCAATTTTTGCGGCCAATCGAAGATTTCGCGAAGATGGGGCGTTTGCCGGTAATAGTCGAGCCCGAGCGGTTGGAGCGCGTCGAGGATCGCCGCAAGGTGGCCGATCCAGAGAAAATTGTAATTCGGCGATTCATAGGGGACGCCGTCGCCGAAAAAGTTGTTGGTGAGCGCATAATCGAGCGGCATTCGCGCGCCGACGCTGTCGGGCGTGACCGAACTGGTGATAAAGCGCACCATCGCGGCGCGGTCGGGATCGCCGGGGACGCCGTCGAGCACCCGGGCGACGTTGAGCAGCGAACGCTGGTGCATTCCGAAGTTGCCGCAGACCCGGAACGGCGGGGTCATGATGTCGCGCGCCGCCTGTCGCAACAGTTTCTCCTCGATATTGTGCCGGAGTGCGGCCATGGATTGTCCGGTCGCTTTCATCAGCACCGGACGCTCGGTCAACAGCGCCGGAAAGATCGCGTCGTAGACCCGTGCGGCGGCCTGGATACTGACCGTTTCCCAGATCGCATTGATCACCCGGCCCTGATAACTTGGCGAAAACTCGGTGGCGTAGCGCGACTGGCGGTTGTGGTCGTAGTCGCTCCAGCGGTCGGCGAGCTTCGCGAGGATCAGCGCGGCGCGGTCGGCGTAGGCGTCGTCGCCGGTGTCGAGATAGCACATCGCCAGCGCGACCAGCGTGGTGCGAATGAGCTTATGGTAGGTCCAGTGGTTGTAATAGGCGACGAACCAGTATTTTTTCTCCTTGCCGGGAATCCGGCAACCCCAGCCGTCGTCGACGTATTCGCCCTTGAGGAGACTCTTGTCCGCAAGGCCGCTCCGGAGATAGGCGCCGAAATCGTTGTCGGGGAAGACCCGGTGGCAATTGGGACACTCGACCTTGAAAGGCCGCTCGGGGGTGATGAGCCACGGCCAGCGGCCGTACTGATAGACCGCATCGCCGCAGGACGGACAGCCGTCGAGATGAACCGCGAAGGCGCGCGGCACCTCCGGCGGCAGGATCATCAGGGCCCAGTCGTCGAGCTTCATCGCCATTGCCGGAGCGGCGGTTTCGCGGTATCCGGCGAGTTCGGCATTACCCGTTTCGGTTTTGCGCCAGCGCTCGCGCATCGCCGCGATTTCCGGCTCGCTGTAGAAACTTCGGACCGTCTTACCGGGATCCGCCGATACCGCGCCGACACAGAGCAAAATTGA
>JBFWIO010000108.1:0-8996 GCA_050255955.1 Victivallaceae bacterium | reverse complement strand
GCCGCCGCCGCCGAAACGGTGGCGCGGTACAAGGACAAGAAATTCCGCCCCGGCAACATCGACGCCCGGGTGCTGCTGGCTTTGACCCGGCTCGACCGCTTCGATCCCGAGCTGGCGCAGCTCTTGCTGGAGACCCGCACCGTTGCGCTTTCGCCGCTCGGCCTTGCTCTTCTCGGCCGCGCCTTTGCACTGGCCGGAAAAAATGACGAAGTGGAGACGCTGCTGACCAATCTCGATCAGTATTACCAGTCCGACGAACGCAATCAGTCGGGCTTCCTCAAGGTGCCGGAGCCGCTCTGCTACTGGTGGTACGGCGACGACCTGATGACCCAGTCGGCTTACCTCGAACTGTTGCTGGCCGCAAAGCCGGGCGACCGCAAAGCGCCTTTTGTCGCCAACTACCTTGTCCGCAACCTCCGCAATTCGCCGCGGCGCAATTCGATCCGTTCGCTGGGCGCGGGAGTGGCGGCGCTGGGAACTTACCTTGACGTGAGCAAAGAACTCGCCGCCGACCAGACCGTGGAAGTTCTGCTCGACGGGGTGCGGGTGCGTCAAATCAGCTTCACTCCGGAGACAATCTGGACGCAGACGGGGACCGTCGAAGTCACGCCCGATTTCCTGGTCGCGGGCCGCCACACTCTCGGCTTCCGCCGCAGCGGCGGCGGCCGGGTTTATTGGGCGGCGTACTTGAGCTACTACAACCATTCGGACGAGATTGAACCGGCGGGCAAGGAGCTCGCGGTCGAACGGGTGATCTACCGGGTGGTGCCGCAAGTCGCGGATGTCACCGTAGCTGACGACAAGGCCCGCCCGGCAAAGGCGCAGGCCGAAAGCATCCGGCTCGAACGCTTGAAACCGGGCGAAGCGGTGGCGAGCGGCGACCGGCTGGAAATCGAGCTCAACATCAAGTCGGCGAACGACTTCGACTACGTGCTGATCACCGATCCTCGTCCGGCGGGGGCGGAGCCGGCCAATCCGGTGAGCGGCATGCTTCCCGGCCGCTGGGACGTCTACGCCGAATACGGCAAAACCGAAAGCCGTTTCTACATGCGGACGCTGGGCCGGGGCGAAAATCAGCTCCGTTACCGGCTTCGCGCCCAGCAGCCGGGAATTTTTCAGGCGCTGGCTCCGACCGCGACGGGGGTATACGCCCCCGAGCTCCGGAGCAACGGCCGGAGCGAAAAAATCGAAATCAAATAGCCGCCGCGAGCTTGCAAAAATCGTCCCGGCGGCTATAGTTAACAAATTCAAGCACGAACAAGCCCGAGTGGCGGAATGGCAGACGCAACAGACTTAAAATCTGTTTTCCATCGGAAGTGCGGGTTCGACCCCCGCCTCGGGTACCAGTTGTGAAAAGTCATCCTGTCGGGATTTGTTCCGGACAGGATTTTTTTTACGCTCAAAATATCGATTTTGACGCTCTTTCAACTCTCTCCGTAATCGCCTGAAAATGGCAAAAAAGTCAATCTGGAACCTCAAAACGGCAAAAAAACGGCAAAAGATTTTGAATCCTTTCTGGATGTCTTCCGATGGGTATTGCCGGAGGTGTATCAATCTCGTCGATTCCGTTAATGGGGCAACTATCAATACTTGCAGAAAATATTTTTGCTTCGCTTGCGCTGACTCTTCTCTCCATGCCCGATACAAAAATAAACGCTCCATTTTTTGTTTACACGTCAATTTGCAAATATTTAAAAAATATTTAGTTAAAAAAATGATACTGTGATGCTTGTTTAATAGACTCTTCTTGGTAAATTTTTACAATGCAGAAGTATACTCAATTTTAGAGCATGCCGCAGACGTTATTGAAGCGCAGCCATAAATCTTCACATCGCTAAAAATACAGCACCGGCGGTCAAAACGACCGCCGGTGCTGTATTGCGGGAAATTCATTCCTACTTCAGCGAGGCAATGTATAGATGATTATTTATGAACTGCATTGTTGACATTTGAATAGGGAAAGAGTGTCAATGGCAGCCTTCCGTTGGAAGTTGAATGTGATCGTTCGCAAAACTTATTCCGCGATTTCACCGCGTTTTATCGTCTAACTCGAGATGCGGTGGCGGTGGCGGCGGGTGATTTCCTCGCGCAGTTCACGGTTGAGGGAGCAGAAATGCGCAGAGAAGCCACCGACCCGAACGATCAAGTGGGGATACTCTTCAGGTTTTTGCAGCGCCATCTCCAAAACGTCGACATCGGTGGTGTTTCCCTGAAAAACCATTCCCCCGAAGCGAAAAAAAACACGGATCAGCGGCTCCATCAGTTCCGGCACGGCACAATGGTGGTCAAAGTCCCACATTGTGGTCGCTCCACCTGAGACCGTACTGTAGTTCAGCGAACCGCAGGACTTCAGCGCTGTCGTCAGCCCGTTGCGCATGGCGAAAGTCTGTGGCGTCATCCCGTGACTGATATGTTCCCCTGCCAGAGACCCGTCGGCCCGCGCCGCCAGCATCCGGCTGTTCTCCGGGGTCCAGATGAAGTTGAAGATCATCGGAATCACTTTGCCGCCGAACCGGGTCCGGGTCGAGGTGGCAAGGGTACAAACGTCGGACATGACCCGGTTGCAGAAGGCGTCGGCCTCCGGATTTCCCTCACCGTACTTCGGCAGTTGGCGTAGCCGCTGACGCAATGCTTCGTGTCCGGCATAATTATTCTTCAGGACGGCGACCAACTCCGGCAGCGTGATGAACTTTTCTTCGAAGACCGCCAATTTGATGGATAGCAGCGAATCCGCCGCCGCCGTGATCCCGAGCGGCGCCAGCCCGTAGTTGTAATAACGCGCTCCGCCGTCGTGCTGTTCGCGACCGCGTTCAAGGCAATCATCGATCAAAGTACTCAACAGAGCGGTCGGTCGGTAGGCTGCCATCGCTTCGCCGGTTACGTCGATTTGCGTCGCCAAGCTGCTGAATTCCGAACCTGCCCGAGTGAGAAACGCGGCATACATGGTGGCAAAATCAGGGTAAGCGGCCTTGCTTCCGGCAAACAGAGCTTCCTCCTGAATTTTTGCAATGTTGATGGTCCCGGAGAAGTTGAGGTCGCAGGATTTTCCTTGGATGTTAGGTTCCATGCAGCCTCCGGCGGTGTAGTCTGCAGCGTCCGCGAAGGGGACACCGGACGAGGTGATGGCGCTCAACATAGCCTCCTCATTGTAGAGCTGGCCGCGGTTTCGCCCCCGGATCATATACTCGGTGCAGAGCTTCCAATATGCCGGGGGATCGTCGAGGCGCAGCCGAGGATAGACGGCTGGATGCGTCTGGTCTAACGCCATGAACGACTCGATGAGCAAATAAGACAATGAATTCAGCGCGGAGCTACCGTCGGGATTGAGTCCGCCGGTCATCACGCTTTCCACCCAACCGTCGACGCCGGCGAGACGCTCCTCAAAACGGATGAAGAGTTCGTCGATCAGGTAACGCGCATCTTCGAGGGTGAGGCATCCTGCGGCCAGGTCACGCTCCAGGTATGGCCCGAGAATCTGGTCCATCCGGCCGGGGCCATTGCCTCCGAAGGGATTTTCGAACATGATCGCAAGATGTTGGAAATGGAAACTCTGTAGCGCTTCATGAAAGGTTTCCGCAGGATGGTAAGGTACTTTTTCGACGATGCGGATCAGTTCGTCCAGTCGGGTGTGCTCCGTCGCCGGCGCAGCGGCCCGCTTCAGCCGGAGCGCCGTCAGATGGGCGGTGTTCCATGCCAGTACCCGATTCCAACCGGTGATGGCACTGCGGTAAAACGCTTCGGCCCGGGAATCAGGAGCCGTCGTCAGTCGGAACTTGAGTTCTTCGAGTAAACCACTGACCCCCTTTTCAATGATTTTCCGCCAGTTCCAGGTGATGTGGCCCGGTGCTCCGGCCGGATGCGATTCCGGTTTCTTCCGGTAGTCATCAATATTCATGGCTTCGGGTGGCGGATTTTCCGGCAGCGGCTGATCGCCAGTCTGGATCAGCATCCCGACCAGCCGCTCGTCGGCGAACAGCATCACCGGTTCCCGGGTGAGGGCGTCGCCCATCGCTGCCGCGTAGCGCTCGGCGCGGGAAAGGCCGGCGTATTGCGGCGCGGATGAAGCGGCAGCGAAATGAAGATGCCGCAATGAATGCCTCGGCTCCCGAAGCCGCTGCCGGCTCGCTTCGTAAAAGCGTTCGATCGAATCCCGGTTATGCATGATTCCGCAGGTGCTCATCATGTTTCGACTCCGTCTTTTTTGTTCACGCCATAATCTTGATTTTTTTGATATCGAGGTTATTATAAACGACAAATGCTATTTCGGCAAGGATTCATACGCGGATTTTTGTTCACGAATGGGTAGAAAGTTGTTTGCAGCGCCGCTGGCGGAAAGGTGGTCGGTGATGAATGAGGTTGAAAGCGTTTGTTCCACGCTGTCGGAATGCCCGGCGGCGGCGGGGCTCTGGGTGATCAACGCAGGTTACATTACCGGCGCGGGCGAGTCGCATTATCACTGGTTCCCAGACTATGTCTGCCCTCATATCCTGAGCAGGGGCGAGGGAGTGGTCAGGACGCCCGCCGGGGAGCATCAGCTGAAGCCGGGCGACATGTTCACGCTGTGGCCGGGCGTGGATATCGAATATTATCAGAACCCTGATAATCCCTGGTTGGTGCACTTCATCCATTTAGCGGGGCCGCAGGCAACGGCGTTCGGCCGGGAGTGCGGATTCGCTTCCGACCGCGCGTTTCTCCAGCCGGAACGTCCGGTGGAAGTGGTCCGGGATTTCATCGCGATATACGATCTGCTCAGAACCGGGGATTGTCCGGGGAACTATGAGGCGCAAGCGGTCCTGTACCGGCTCATCGGCCATTGTCGAGAGGCTCGACAGTTGCGCGGTACCCGGTCGGAGGGGTTCACAAAACTGGTCAAACGCGCCAGGTTGCTGATTGAAGTCAAGCTTGACGCCGGGTTGAACGTCAACGTGCTGGCGGAGATGCTGCGGGTTGGCCGGACTTCGCTTTTCAACGCCTTTCGGGCGGAGCTTGGAATATCGCCGATCCAATATCTGACGCGCTGCCGTCTCGAACGTGCAAAGCATCTGCTGTTGGAGGATCGTTACCCGCTGGCGCAGATTGCCGAATTGTCCGGGTACCGAGACGTTCATTATTTCCGGAAGCGTTTTGAATTTGAGGAACGGATGACACCGGCGGCATGGCTGGCAAAGCAGCTTCAGAACAACGGCTTGCCTCCTGCGCTTTGAGTTTGTTTCGCAAGACGGGGCGGAGAGCTGTCCTGGCACGACTTATGTAATGTGAAAATTAAACGTTAAATTTATGCTTCGATCATTTATGCGGAATCGACGACAGTCGCTCGAAAGAAAAGGGTATTTCTGAGTTTTGTCGATTTGTCTTTGCGGGTGGAGCGGCGGATCGCGTCGGGTAGGCGCATTCCTGTCATGCTCTGGCCGGGAGTGCCTCAAACGTTTCCTTTTCGATCACTGCGACGGAGAAGCGTTGTATCGCTGAACTTTTTCATTGTGATGCCGGCCGGCGGAGCTTGATTTCGAACTTGATGCCGTGCACTTTGTCGCAGTAATCGATGTCTAATTCGTAAGGAGTTCAATATAAAGAATTATTCCAGGAGAAATATCCCATTGATATCAACTTTCTTCGCAATTTTCTTCATGTCAGGAAAAAGTCACGGGAACGGATACGGCGGCGCCGAGGCGGCGACGGAAGGGTTCGAGGTCGGCGGCGTCAGCGAATTTGCTATGAAAGCTGGCTTCGCGGCCGATCTGGATAAGCTTCGATTCGCCGAGCGGATGGTAGGGCATCAGGTTGATTTCGCGCAGATGTCCGAGCTTTCCCGCGACGGCGGCGATGCCGTCGGCGTGATTGTCACGGACATTGAGGCCGGGGACCAGTGGGCAGCGGAGAATGAGCTCTTTTCCGGCGTCGTCGATCCGCTCCAGATTGTCGAGAATCGGCGCGAGTGGCACGCCGGTGTACTCAAGGTGCCGGGCCGGATCGGTCTCCTTGAGATCGTATAGCAGGAGATCGACATCGGAGAGCAGCGCTTCGATTTTTCCCCAAGCGGCGTAACCACAGGTGTCAAGACAGGTGTGGAAGCCCTCTTTTTTCGCCCCCCGCAACAGCGCGGCGGTGAAGTCCGGCTGGAACAGCGGTTCGCCGCCGGAAACGGTCACCCCTCCGCCGGAGGTTTCGTAGAAAATCCGGTCTTTTCCGACTTCGGCAAGCACTTCCTCCACCGAAACCGGGCGACCGATGAGTTCACGCGCTCCGGCGTGGCATTCCGCCGTGCATTTGCCGCAGGAAGTGCAACGCGTGCGGTCAAAGGCGCCGGAAACGAAACAACCGTTCGGGCAAGCCCGCGCACAGAAGCCGCAGCCGACGCACTTCTCCGGCAGCAGCGAGAGTTCGGGCTCAAGCCGCTGCGACTCGGGATTGTGGCACCACCAACAGCGCAGCGGGCAACCTTTGAGGAAGACCGTGGTGCGGATGCCGGGACCGTCGTTGATCGAGAACTTGCGGATGTCGAAAATCATGCCTTGGATCATTAAACCGTCTCCCGTTTCGGCGCCGCTCAGCGCCAGGATTGTTCCAGTATGGCCAATGATTCTCCTGCAGTCAGTTTGACCGGGTCGAGCTCGAAAAGCGCACCCATTGTCGCCCAGGCGTTGTCGTTGATCGCCGCAAGTTCCTGCCGGGTGATTCCGAAGTCGGACATCTTGAGTTCGGCGACGCCGCAGTCTCGCCGCAGCTGTTCGAGGGCGGCCACGAAGTCCGGAGCTCCGGCGGCCTCGGCCAGCGCCGCGAACCGGCCGGCAGCCAGTGGCGCGAAACAGCGAAACCAGGCATCGGAAACCATGATCAGCGCCGCGCCGTGGGGAACCGCCGGGTGGCGACCGCTGATCGCGTGGGCCAGCGAATGTTCGGATATACAGCAGGAGGTCGATTCGGCCATCCCCGAGAGGGTGTTGGCCAGCGCGACGTCGGTGCGGGCGTTGAGGTCGCCGCCGTCGCGCACCGCCGCGGGAAGCGATCCGAAGATGAGTTCGACGCTCTTGAGGCAATAAAGATCGCTCACCGGCGTCGCGCAGTTGGCGAGATAGCACTCCGCGGCGTGGAACAGCGCGTCGAAGCCCTGAAACGCGGTAAGCCGGGGCGGCACCGTCAGCATCAGCTCGGGATCGACGATCGCGAGGCGGGGGAACGTTCCCTCAAAGCCGAAGCCGATTTTTTCGTCGCCGTGGGTCACCACCGTCCACGGATCGACTTCGGTGCCGGTCCCGGCGGTGGTGGTGACGGCGACGATCGGCAGCGGGGAGTGCGGCACCGGCCGGGCTTTGCCGCTGCCGCCGGAAATGTAATCCCAGTAATCGCCCGGATTGGCCGCCATCACCGCGATCGCCTTGGCGGCGTCGATCGGGCTTCCGCCGCCGAGGCCGAGGACGAAGTCGCATTGTTCTTGTTTCGCCGCGGCGGCTCCCGCCATCACCTGTTCGCGGGTCGGATTGGCTTCGACGCCGGCGTAGACCGCCGCCTCGACCCGGTTGTGTTTCAGCAGTTCAATCACCCGGTCGAGGGTGCCGGATGCGCGCACCGACTTGCCGGAAGTGATCACGATCAGCGCCTTGCGCCCCGGCAGCGGCACGGTTGCCAGCCGCTCGAGTTCGCCCGCGCCGAAATAGAGTTTGGTCGGAATGAAATTGACGAATGGATTCATGACGATTATCCTTTTTTTTACAGTAAGTGTTCGGTACGTTCGAGGACGGCCAGCTGCAACTCGCGGCTCAAGCGCTGATAGTATTCGCTGTAACCGCCGATCCGGACGATCAATTCGGGATGGGCGTCCGGGTTCCGGTATGCTTTTTGCAGGGTGTCGCGGTCGATCAAAGTCGGTTGGAGCTGGAGACCGCCTTGCGCGAAGAACCCTTGCAGCAATGCCTGGAGTTTGCGGCGTTTGACCGGGTCGGCGGCGAGATCGCGCTCGATCCGGAGATTGAGCACCAAGGTGCCGATTCCGAGTTGCGAGGGAAGTTTGGCGACCGAATTCAAGAGTGCGGTCGGGCCGTGGCGGTCGTCGCCGGTCGCCGCGCCCGCCGAATCGGCCAGCGGCGCGCCCGCCGGACGGCCGCCGGCCGAACCATCGACATACGACCCGTGGTAGGGATAGGTGACGAACATGATCACCGCCGGAAAGGCGGGGCCGCCGTTGCGCATCGGATGATGCCGGATCTGCCGGAACACGGTTTCGGCGAGGCGGCGGGCGATGGCGTCGACCTCGGGATGGTCATTGCCGAATTTCGCCTGGATCCCGCGCGCGGCGGCGATCGCATTGGCGGTGTCGGTGAGGCCGGCGACATTGACCACCCCGCCGTTGCAACGCGCGCCGCCGGCACGGTACTCGAGATTATGCTCGATGCAGTCGTCGATGAACAACGTGCGGATCAGTTGCGGCCGGTTGCGGGCGGCGAATTCGCTGTTGGCTTTGACCCCCGCGGCCAGCTCCTCGAGCCGGAGCCGGAGGTCGGCGGCAAAGCGGGTCGGGGTGCTCTGATTCCAGATCTCGAGGAGGTTGATTCCCGCCTCGATCGAACCGATGCTCGAACAACCCTCGAACATCAGTTCGGTGCAACCGCCGAAAACGAAGCGCTCGCGATCGGCGCGCGCGATCTCGGGATAAGCCCGGAGGCCCCGGCGATAGCCGGCTTCGCTGTAGAGCGCGGGGGACGGGATGCCTTTGCCCCAAAGGTCGAAGATTTCATCCCAGATTTCCGTGGGCGTATCCGGTCCGACCAGCAGCCCGGAGTTGGGGCGGCGGAGGGTCTGCGCCCGCAGACAGCGCCGGGTGAATTCAGGGTTGCGCCCGGTGTGGATAAAGTGCCAGCCGCCCTGAAGGTCGACCATGCGATAGAGTTCCGCGAGCCACGCTTCGGCGTCGGGTTCATCGCGGAAGTATTCGCCCAGATACTCGTCGAACCGCCCGGCGGAGTCGTAGCCGTCGAGCGCATAAAAGAAGCCGAAGCTCC
>JBFWIO010000107.1:0-9028 GCA_050255955.1 Victivallaceae bacterium | reverse complement strand
GAGTAGAGCGAGTTCCGGAGCTCGATTGTGGAGCAGGATATTCCTGCGCTGCTGTCCGGATTCGACCGGATTGCGGTCAAGCCGGGGGATGCATTTATTGTGCCGGGCGGGGTACCGCATGCGATTGGCGAGGGGATTTTCATGGTGGAGATCATGGAGCCGACGGATTTTGCGGTACGGATCGAGTTTGAGCGGGAGGGAATCATCTTGCCGGAGCCGGCGCGGTTTATGAAGCGGGATGTGGATTTCGCGTTGTCATTGTTTGACTTTCGGGCGCGGAGTGAGGAGGAGACGCGGAGGGCGTTTTTTGCCGAGCCGGTGTTGATTGCGGAGAATGGGGCGGGGAAGCACTGGAGTGTGTTGGACGAACGTCACAGCCGGTGTTTCCGGCTGGAGACGCTGGAGTTGGGGAGAGGGGAATTTACGTTGGCGACAAATGCGTTGCAGTTGCTGGTGGTGACGGCGGGCGAGGGGGCGGTCATTTGCAAAGATACGCGAATTGAGCTCAAGTACGCCGACCGGGTGTTGCTCCCGGCGGCGGCGCTGCCGGTGAAATTGGAGAGCGGGAGCGGAATGAAGATTGCGATCGCGAGGCGGTAGGGCGACGGGGGCGGGGCGTCATTCTCGGCTCGGGGCGCGTCAGCCGCCCCGGATCGCGAGGCGGTTCCTCCGCCGAGCAGGGTCCAGGGCAGTGCCCTGGCGCGGGATTCCAAAGGGCGCGGAGCCCTTTGGGCGGCCGACCGTCGGCCTCGGGATATTGAGCCGGTCGCTGTCGCTCTCTCGGCTCGAGTACATGCCGGGCGAAGCCCAGCTCAAGAAGCCGGAACGAGTTCCGGCGCCGAGCCCGGCCCGAGCGACGTGGGCGCGAATGCGCCTGCGGAGCGACGCCATCCGCGCGGCGAAGCCGCAAAACGAGCCATGCAATCGTTTCCGGCGTTGTCCGCGCGCAGTGGTCACTTGGGGGCCGGGCTCAGCCGGCGGAACTCGTTCCGCCTTCGTGAGCTGGGGGCTTCGCCCGGCCCGACCAGAGGGCTCCTCGCCCTCCGGACCACCTGCGCCAGGGCCGCATGGCCCTGGACCCGTCGCTCCGTGCCTATCGGCTCTCCGCTCCTACTTGGCCGACGGTCGGCCCCGGCGCGTACAAGAACATCTCGGGCTCGGCCCCCAGCGCGCAATCCCACAACTCAAACTCCTGCCCCAGACGCGGCGTCACCTCAAATACATTGCGTCCCGCCTTGAATTCCAAAGGCGCATTGGTCTTGCCCTGCTGATACCCGATATTCCCCCAGCACGCCTCGCCGGGCTCGGCGTCGCCGCTCCTCACTTGCATCGGCATACCATCCAGCGCCACCGTCCCCACCCGGCTCTTGAACCGGCCAAAAAGATAATACTTGCCCGGTTTTTCCAACTCAAACACCAGCTTGCACTTGCCGCCCGTTTGCTCCACTTTGCCGTAAATCGCCGATGCCCGCCGCGCCTTCACCTTTTCCACATCTTGCCGCGAGTCCAAATACACCGAAACCGGCCGCGACAACCCCGACGCCGTCCGGATCAGAAACGCCCCGCTGTTGATCCGGGCATCCGTCACCTTGCCATACACACTCTCCACGGTCAGTTTAACCGGCTTCCCCGGCACCAACACCCCCGCCGCCGGCGTCACCCGGAAGTAATCCGTCGCCGCCGGCTGGACAATCCGGAACTCCCCGCGATACCCGGGATCAGTCACTTCAAGCATAATCTCCGCCCGGGTCGTCTTCAAATCCAACCGGATCTCCGACGCCGACGGCACAAACGGCAACGGCCGCTCCGGCAACACCAGGTCATTGCCGATCCGCCCCTCCGGCGCAAAAACCGGAACTTTCTCTCCCAATAACACTTGAGCTATCCGGAAATCACCCCGCTCAGGTGCGGCAAAAGGCGCCGCCCGGCGAAGGGCATGCAACTCCTGCTTCTCCGCATCAAGCCGTTGAAACATATCCGTCCGCGGCCGGAACGGACTCAAAAGATCGTAATCCAGCGATACCTTTTCCCGAAACACATCACCGGCGAAAAAGGCTCCGGCATGTAAAACATTGTTGCGGCTCACCAGTTTGATATTTCCGGAAATCCGGTCGGGATCATCCTTGCCAAATCCGCTGACCGCATTGGCGTCGACCGAAATCAGGTTGTTGAAGAGATAAATCTTGCCGTCGCCGCGCCGCCCGAAATTGTCCTTGATCGCGACGTTGCGAGCGCCCAGTTCGTCGCGCAGATGCACCACCAGATTGTCAAAAACAAACGACGGGCCGCGCAAACACGGCGCAGTGCTGATCCCGCATAGCCCCCCCTCGAACTTGTTACGGAACAAACGGCAGTTGATCTGCCCCCCGTCCAGCTCGATCCCGTCGTCGTTGCCAAAAGCGAAATAGTTGCCGTATATCTCCGCATCCTTCCACGGGCCGCCCTCGATTTCGCCGTTGCCGAGCCCCTCGCTGGCATCGTTCCAACGGTGAAGGTCGGCCCCGACAAAGTCGTTGTAGCGCATCACCAAACCCCGGACGCCGCCGACGAACACCGCATTCGGCCCCGCCGGGTGGGCGTAGAACCACGAGTTGGCCCGGCTTTTAGGATCATGGATGAAGTTCCGCTCAAGGACCACGCCGCTCCCGCCCCGAATCGACACCCCGGCCTGGTTGTTGATCCCCACCCCGTTGTCGCGGTAAACCGAGGCACCCTTTTCGTCGCTGGTATCAAAGGGCAGCACCCGCGGCGTGCCGTATCGGGAAATATCGCAATTGAGGATCCGGACGTGATTGCAGTCGTTGACGGTGATGCCGTTGTAACCGCCGCCCTCCAAGGTCAAATTTTCCAGAATCACATACTCGATCTGGTCGAGCAGAATCGCTTCGCGTTTGCCGGCCGGGCCCTTCAGCACCACGCCCGGACGGGCGGTGTAGCGGATGTAACCTGCGGCGGTGCCGGAATCGGCGATCACGAGGCCGTTTTCGACATCTTTCTGCTCAATAAAAACGGTCTGGGCGATCGGCACCGTCGCCGCCAGCGTGGTAAATGTCTTCTTTTCGCTCCCCGCGCGGCCGTTGTCGCGATAGTCGACCGCCACTTCATACGAGGCGTTTTCGCGGAGATTCGCCAGCACTCCTCGCGCCTGCCCGTCGCCGGGATGATAGGTGAGCTCAAAGCCGTCGCGCCACGCCCCCGCCGGAAGTTCGCGGTACTTGACTTGGGCCGAAAAATCCTCGACTTTGGCCGCTTTTAGAAAGTTGAGATAGAGCCCCGCCCCGGCGAAACCGGGGGCTATTTCCAGCACCTCCGCCGTCTCGGGAGCCGCCGCCGGACCGAGCTGCAAGTCTTTGAACAGCACGGTTTCTCCGGCCTTGCCCTCGAGGAACATCCGGCAGTAGACCGAAATCGCGTCGGCGTTGCCGGTGTCCAGCTCGACGGCGAGAATGCCTCCCTTGTCACTGCTCGGTTTGGAGTTGAAGCGGCCGGTTTCCTTGCCGTCCTTGTACAATTTAAGCTGGAGAAAGCCCGCGCCGCGTTTGCTCGACTTGACATATCCCGCAAGCCGGATCCGGGTGTTGCCGGGAAAACTTTTGAAATTCTGGAAAAACGCACCCTGCTGGTCGGATTCGACCAGTGCTTTCATCACCACCCCGCCGCCCTCGACCGGGGTCAGCGAGACCAGTTTGCGGTCACAGAGCCACCCTTTTGGCAAGCCCCCGGCGAAATCGTCGAGCTTCGGATTGAGCAAAGCCGGCAACTCCGCCGCGCCGAGCATTGACAGTGTCAGCATCAGGGCAAAAAAAATCGCGCCCGCCTTTACCGTGTGTCGTACCGTTTGCTTTTTCATGCGAAACTCCCCGTGATTTGAGTGAATGCAATATTTTACAATAAACCGATGATTGCGGCTTTGCAACTTGAAAAACCGAAAAAAAAGTGTATCTTTGGGCCATGAAAATGATCTGCATCATGGGCCCCACCGCCTCGGGCAAAAGCGAACTCGCGCTCAGGACCGCTGAAGAACTCGGCGGCGAAATCGTCTCCGCCGACTCGATGCAGCTCTATTCCGGCATTCCGATCGGTACCGCCCAGCCCTCCGCCGAAGAGCTGGCCCGGGTGCCCCACCACCTCGTCGGCTGCTTTGACTTCAGCGAAAAAATCGATGTTTACCGTTACGTCGAACTCGCCGACAACGCCATCGCCGACATTGCCGGCCGGGGCAAAATCCCGGTCGTCGCCGGCGGTACCGGGTTTTATCTCAAATCTCTCCTCTACGGACTCGATCAACTTCCCGGCGACGACAGCCTCCGCGCCGAGCTCGACGCCAAATTCGACTCCGACGAAGCCTTTGACGCGCTTCGCGAAGAGATGGCGCGGCTCGACCCCGCCGGACTGGAACGCTGGTGCGACTGCCGCCGCAAGCTGATCCGGGCGCTCGAAGTCCGGATGCTTACCGGAAAATCGATCCTTGACTTGCAGTCCGGCCCGCGTCCGCTCCGCTATCAGGTTGACGCCCAAGTCCTCGACCGGCCTCCCGAGTTGCTGCGCAAGCGTATTGCCGAACGCTGCGACCGGATGCTCGCGGCAGGCTGGATCGAGGAGGGCCGCACTGCCATCGCGCAGGGCATTCTCAAATCCCCCACCGCGCATCAGGCGCTCGGATACAAATTGATCGACCGCTTTCTCCGCAACGAGTTATCGTTTGAAGAACTCCGCTTCAAATTGATCGCCCAGACCGGTCAATACGCCCGTCGCCAGCGCACCTGGTTCCGCCATCAGCACCCGGAAGCCCGGGTTATCGCGATGCCCTGAATCCGGGACTCTTCCGCAATCTTTCAACTTTCTTTTTTTGCCGCCGCCGCGGTTTTTCCGCCATGTTGTTTCCGGTATTCGCTCGGGGTAAGCCCGGTGAAGCGGCGGAAGACATTGGCGAAGTACTGGCTGGAGGAAAAGTTGAGTTGAAAGGCGATTTCGGTGACGGATTTGGCGGTGGTTTCGAGGAGTTTTCTGGCCTGGTCCATGCGCAGTCGCATCCGGTAGTCGCCGGGCGTCATGCCGGTGTGGCGGCGAAAGAGGCGGATGAAGACGGAGGGTGAGAGTCTGGCGTTCCGGGCGAGGGTATGAATGGGGATATCGGCGGAGGCGTCCTGGCGGAGGAGTTGGAGGCTTTTGCGGATCAACGGGGCGGTGCTTTGGGTGCGTTCAAAGTATTTGCGGCTGCAGCGGACGCAATCGAGGAGGAGGGTGCCGAGGAGGAGTCGGAGGCGGCATTGGCGTTCGAGGGTGTCGGCACTGCGGAGTTCGGCGAGGAGGCTGTTGAGGGTTTGGCGGATGGCGGGGTCAAAGGGGATGGCGCGCAGTTCGCTGAGGCGGAGGGTTTCCTGAAAGAGGGTGAATTCGTCGGCGGAGAAGATGCCGGGCTGGGGGCACTGGGGTTCGGGGATGAGCCAGAAGAGGTGGCAGGGGGAGATGACGTCGGCGGCGCCGGCGTGGCGGGTTTGGGGGGGCATGATGGCGAAGGTGTCGCCGTTCTGGTTGAGGGTGGAGCCGTTATCGAGGGTCCATGCGGCGTGGCCTTTGAGGACAAAGGTGAGTTCGATGGCGTTGTCGTGGTGGTGGGAGTGGAGTGGGATGCTGTGGGAAAAATTGTGAAAGCCGCCGGAGCGGAGCCATGGGATATTGAGGGACTGGCCGGTGAAGCGGAATTGGGAATTGCTGATCATGTGTAAAAAATTTCCGGTTGATTTTTTGAAAGCATACAGCGGGAAAATAGACTATACTATGAAAAATGCAACCAAAATACTAAAAAAAGAAAAAAAAGAAAAAAAAGCGCGAAGCGCCAATCCCGCCCTCCGTCGTACGGAGTCGCAGTCCAGCGCGCGAAAAGCGCTGGTCGCTCGCTCAATAGCGAGCGAAGCTAAGCGAAGCGCTCCCCCCTACGCGGGCGGAGCCCGCACCACACTGCGAGAGCGAAACAAGCGGCGCAAGAGCAACGCGAATTGCGACGCGCGATTGAGCGAAGCAGGGCTGTGAGCGGGGAGAAGGTTTCGCACGGAGGCACGGAGGCCGACCGTCGGCCTCGGGATAGCGAGCCGGTCGCTGACGCTCTCTCGGCTCGGAGGGAATGGATTATGGAGTTGATGGCGGGCGCTGGCGCGGCCGGTCGCTCCGACACCTGCGGCGTCGGAGCTCGGACCGGGCTCAGCGGCGGAACTCTGTTCCGCCTTTCTGAGCTGGGGCTTCGCCCGGAGCGAGGGAGGCGAGGCGCTGCCTCGCACACCGCCAAAGGGCTCCGCGCCCTTTGGAAACCGCGCAAGGGCGCGGCCCTTGACCGGGGTACGGGCTTGCGGCACGCAGGGCGCGGCCCTTGACCGGGGTACGGGCTTGCGGCACGCAGGGCTCGGCCCTTGACCGGGGTACCGGCGCATTGGCACGCAGTGCCTTTGACCGACGTTCGCGCCTTTTGGGCGCTTCACTGTAAAATAGAAGGAACTCGCCACCATGACACCCAAAGAAATCGTTTTGCGCACCCTCGAATTCCGCAACCCCGAACGCATGGCCATGCGCCTCGCCGACGGCTTCACCAACGACTTTGACGGCTTCTCCATGAATCCCCACATCGACGCCCGCCCCAACGGCAAAGGACAACAGCGCGACGAATGGGGCGCTCTCTGGAACAACATCGGCATCTCCCGCCTCGGCGAAGTCATCGAATACCCCCTCGCCAGCTGGGACTCTTTCGCCACCTACCGCTTCCCCGACATCCTCGACCCCAAACGCTGGGAACATCTCCAGCAACGTCCGCCCGAAGTCGATGATCAGAAGTTCGTCTGCGTCGGCGGCCTCTCGCTCTATGAACGCATTCATTTCCTTCGCGGCCTTGAAAATACCTGGACTGATATCTATCTTGAATCTGACAACTTGCACCGCTTGCTTGACAAACTGGTCGAGATGAATCTTGAAGCGATGCCGCGTTTTCAGGCGCTGGGGGCGGACGGGTTTGTTTTCTGCGATGACTGGGGGCTTCAGAATAAGTTGATGATTTCGCCGGACAAATGGATGGAGTTCTGGTTTGAGGCGTATCGCCGGGTGTATGAGGCGGCGCACCGGCATGGGATGAAGACGTTGTTGCACAGTTGCGGATATATTGTGGACATACTGGATCCGTTGATTGAGGCGGGGTTGGATGCGATTTTGATGGATCAGCAGTGTAATATGTCGCTGGAGTTGTTGTCGCGATACAAGGGGCGGATTACGTTTTGTTGTCCGGTGGATATTCAGGCGGTGATGCCGCGCAACGACCTGGTCGAAATCCGTGAGTATTGTCACAAGTTGTTTGAGAGTTTGGGTTCGGAGAAGGGTGGGTTTATAGCGGATTACTATCGTGATCCGGTGGGGGCGGGGCATACGCCTGAGGCAGTACAGGCGATGTGCGAGGAGTTTGAGAAGATCGGGCGATGGGGCGTATAGCGGACACGGGGCGCGCAAGCTGCCCCGCAGGAGCGGAGTGCCCACCGGGCACGGAGCGACGGGTCCAGGGCCACCCGGCCCTGGCGCGGATTCCAAAGGGCGCGGAGCCCTTTGGCGGAGGCCGAGGCCGAGCCTCGTGTACATGCCGGGCGAAGCCCAGCTCACGAGCCGAGAGAGCGACAGCGACCGGCTCGCAGCCCCGAGGCCGACGGTCGGCTAAACCACCACCAGTTTCCCGGGGTAGAACCTCTTCGCCGCCTCCACCGCTTCCGGATTCGCACTCCTCAGCACCACCGGCAACATCGAAACTTGCGCCAACTCCTTCAACACCGCCTTCACCACCTCCGGCCCCAACAACCCCGTCACCAACTCTATCACTTCATTCTCCCCATCATCCAAATCCAACGCCAAATCCGCCACCGCCGCCAGATCCGCCCCGGCCTCCAGACGCCCAAACTTCGTCCCCTCCCCGATTTCCACCAAATTCCGCCCCGACGCCGCAATCACCGGAATCGTCGCCACCGGCAACACCGGCTCCAAATCTCTCACTACCGCCGCCAGCGCCGCAATATGCTCCGGCGTCGTCCCGCAACACCCCCCCACCAAATTCGCCCCCGCCGCCACCAGCGCCGCCGTTTCCCGCGCAAAATCCGCCGGGCCAAGATCAAACACCGTCTTCAAATCCACCAGCTTCGGCATCCCCGCATTCGGCTTCGCCACCAGCGGAATCAACGCATAAGGCTTCATCTCCCGAATCAATTCCGCCATCGAATCCGGCCCGGTCGAACAATTGCAGCCAAAAGCATCCGCCCCCAACTCCTGAATCGCCAAAAGCGCATTCACCGCCCCGCACCCGGTCAACGTCCGGCCATTCTTGTCAAACGTCATCGTCACAATCACCGGCAAATCCGAAACTTCCCGGATTCCGATCAACGCCGCCCGCGCTTCCTGCAAATCAAGCATCGTCTCCACCGCAAACCCGGCCACCCCGCCCGCGACCAATGCCTCCGCCTGTTCCCGGTAAATCGCCACGCTCTCTTCAAAAGCCAACTCACCGACCGGCTCGACAAACTGCCCCGAGGGCGACATGTCGCCAAAGACCAGTTTGCCCGGAAGATTCTTGACCGTAAGCTCCGCCAGTTTCCGGTTGATTGCAAAGGTCTCTTTTTCCAGTCCAGACTCCGCCAGCTTCAGCCGGTTGCCGCCGAAAGTCGGGGCGTAAACAATATCCGAACCCGCCGCCGCATAGTCGTTGTGCACCGCAATAATCGCTTCGGGATGGTCAAGCAGCCAGCTTTCCGGCGGCGTTCCTCCCGGCAGCCCGCGTTTGGCCAGTTCGGTTCCGGTCGCGCCGTCCAGGAGCAGCACCTGATGTGACAGTTTTGTTTTGAATTCGTTTCGGGTCATTGGCTGATACTCCTTATTGATGATTGATGATTTTTATTGGTTCAATGGAGGATGGCGGTCGATTGCTCCGGACGCCGCCCCCGGCCACCCGCGGCAACGGAACGGTGCTGATCAAAGCCGCGTTGCGGTCGTCAGAACATAGCCCCGGCCG
>JBFWIO010000106.1:0-9068 GCA_050255955.1 Victivallaceae bacterium | reverse complement strand
TTCATCAAGTCCGGATCCGGGAAATAACGGTAGTCGTGCGCCTGTTCCTTTGAACGCATGAAGTAACTCTCGCCCGCCTCGTCATTCCAGCCGCGGGTCTCCTGACACAATGTCCGCCCGGCATCAGGCTCGATCGCCTGCCGCCAGATTTCGTACTCCAGCGCACGGTGCACCGCACGCAGACTGTTGAGATTCTTGAGCTCAATCTTGGTTCCGAACTGCTCCGCGCCGACCAGCCGCAGCGACACGTTGACGTCACAGCGCATCTGGCCCTTTTCCATATCGCAGTCGCTGATTTCGCCGTACTGCATGATCTCCTTGAGCGCAGTCAAATAAGCGTAAGCCTCGTCCGCCGAACGCATGTCCGGCTCGCTCACCGTCTCCATCAAAGGCGCCCCCGCGCGGTTGTAGTCCACCCCGGACTGCCCGGCATAGTGGTTGAGCTTGGCGACGTCCTCCTCCAGATGGATGCGGGTAATGCCGATCCACTTCTCGGGTAAATCGTTGCCGGAAAAACCCTTGCCTCCGCCGATCCGCACTTTGCCATGTTCGCAGAACGGCATGTCGTATTGCGAAATCTGGTAGTTCTTGGGCATGTCAGGGTAAAAGTAGCTCTTGCGGTCGAATTTACTGACTTTGGCGATTTCACACCCGGTCAGCAGTCCGGCACGGACGGTCCGCAGGATCGCCTCGCGATTCGGCACCGGCAACACTCCGGGATAGCCCATGCAGACCGGACAGACCAGCGTATTGGGCTCCTCGCCGAAGCGGTTCGGACACGAGCAGAACATCTTGCTCGCGGTCCGGACCTGGATATGCACTTCAAGCCCGATTACAGCTTCGTATTTCATGGCAGACGCAAAACCTCCGTAAAGGGAATTCATTTATACAGGGAGCCAATTTCAAAACTCTCTGCGGCGCTGAAAAACGCTCACCGTGTCCGGCTTACCCGACCTTTCGGGCTTTATCGCTGAGGGTAAAGCCGCTCAATGCCGGACGGCGTCAGCCATCGGCGATCATCTTTTCATCATCCGCAAATACTTTTGAAATCGGCTCCAGGGGGTAATCTACTCCCGGATGCGAATGATTTCCAGTCGCCGGACCGGAAAAAATCGGGAAAAGCGATCAGGCAATGGTGTCGGACCGGGCGCGGCAAGTGCGCCAAGTCGGCGTTTTAGAGCTTGAATGCGGCAAGTTCACCGCGGTCGGTGGCGACCAGAATTTGCGTCCCGTTAACCGCGATCGCGGTCGGTATTCCCTCAAGTTTGGCCTGCGCGACGATGCGGCCGCCGCCGTCGAGGATGAAGAGCGAACCCGCGCAGCCGGCGGCCAGCCGGACGCCGGCCGGACTCTCCAGCACCGCCAGCACGGTCGGGTCGGACGGAAGTTTGGTCATGAACCGGGTTTTGAGACCGGCGTCAAAGGCGATCACCGCGTTGCGGCAGTACGCGAGCACCAGTTCCTGCTTGCCGTCGCCGTCGAGGTCGGCGATCATTAGTTCGCGTGAATTTTTGCCCGCCAGCGCCGGAAGTCCGTAGCGCGGAGCCACCGCGATTTTGCCGGGGCCGAGCTCGGCTTCGGCCAGCGGTTTGCCTTGGCGATCCCACAGCATCAGCCGGTTCTGCGAACCGTTGAAAATGCCGGCGAGGCGGATCGGGCCGTCCTTTTCCAGCCGCACCGGAATGGTCGCGCCGCGGCCGATCGAGCTGAAGCCGAACGAGCCCATTGCGGTGCCGTCAAGCGAGCTTGACATCGGACGCGACTGCTGGATTAGTTTGCCTTTGGCATCGGCAAAGATGACGTAGCTGTCGGGATTGCCGCCGAACATCCGCGCCCCGAGGACTTCGACCGGTTTGCCGTCGGCGGCGGGCAGGACCGAGAGCTCGGTCACCGCGCCCCAGGTCTGCCAGAAACGGCCCCGGAGCTTGCCCCCGGCGTCGAGCGCTTCGACCGTGCCGGCGCTTCCCGCGAAAAGGAGATCCTCGCCGGGCGCGAGTTCCGCGCCGGTGAGAGCGTAAACCCCCGGATACGCGCTTTTGAACCAGTAGTATTTGGCGCTTTCGACCAGTTCTTTGGCCATTTCCGAAGTGAATTCCCACTGTTTGACGCCATCGGGGGTATAGGCGAGGATTTTTTCGTTTTTGCAGCCGAGGACCAGCAGTTGCGGCCCGGGCCAGAAGTAGAGCGCGCCGACGGTGTCGGGAGCGGCGAAACTCCGCAGTTTCTTGCCCGTGGCGTCAAAGAGTTCGACCGATTTTCCGGCCGCGACCGCGACGCAAGGCCGTCCGTCAATTTGCAGCGTAACCGCCAGTCCGGCCGGACCGGGGAGCCGGGTGCGCCAGAGAGGGGCGAGTTCCGGCGCGCTGATGACCTCGGCGGCGGGGAGCTTTTTGGCGGCGAAGATCGCCTCGACTTCGGCGGCGAGCTCGCGTTCGGGCATGAAGCGGAAATCTTTTACCATGCTCTCGGTGACGATGTTGCCGGCGCCGCAAATCAGGAGCTTGCCGGTGACCCGGTCGTACTCAAAAGCAACCGCGTCAGGCCGCTCGAAAAGGCCGGGCACCGCATCGACGCGGAAACCGAAGAGTTTGTCCGGCTGAATCAGCAGCAGACCCGATCGGTACGGCCGCAACAGCGCAATTTCGGGGAGTTTGAGGGCGATTTGGCCCTGATGCTCCGCCGCCAGCGGCGGTTCGGCGGCATCGCCGGGCCGGAGCAAGGTGGCAAAGGTGAACGGCTTGCCCGCCCGTCCGGGCGCTTCGACGGTAAACCGCATCGCTTTGCCGGAGGAGCCGATGTTGGGGCTGACTTCGGTGAAGTCGGGCAACGCCGGGTGCGAGGTGCCGAGCCGGAATCCGGCGGCGGCGGGGCGGTAATCCTCGCTGACTCCGGAAACACCGAGGATCGAGATCAGCGCCGAGGTGCTGCCCTCGGGGACGGTGAGTTGCTCGACTTCGATGACGTGTTTTCCTGCTTTGAGTTCATGCGTTCCCAGCGACGCCTCCTGAATTTCGTAGCCGTTGGTGAGGTGGTTGATTTCCGGGACCGTGACTTTGCCGTCGAGGCTGATCCGGAGTTTGCCCCGCAGCGCGTTGTGGCCGACGAGGAAGAGTTTCAACTTGATTTTGGCGGTCTGGCCGATGTCAAACGGGATGGCGATTTTGTCGCCCGGTTTCATCCCCGGGAAGCCGGCGCAGCCAAGGAAGCCGGAGAAATATTTGGCACCGTGATCGACGGTGTCGAGCAGCGCGGCGCTGTCGATGCTGACCGGTACGTCTGCCGCTTTGGCCGGAATCCGGCTTCGGCCGGCGATGAAGAAATCGGAGTCGCCGACGATTTTGGCATTGCCGCCCGCGGGCGCCTCCCAGAGGTTCTCGATCAAGGTCCGCGAGTTGTCGGTGCGCGGCGTTACGGTGTCAAAGGCGAGCAGGAATTTCCCGTCTCGCAACAGCAGCAGCCGCGTCCAGTCGTGGTCGTTGAAATCCGGGATCATGGCGCGGACAAAGGCGGTCGAGCCCGCTTTGCCCTGATCGGTCAGCTTGCTGTAGAAGCTCTTGCGTCCGGTGCCGATGCCGTCGCGGTAGATGTGGAGCTGATTGTGGTAGCCGCGCAGGAGATATTCGCGGCCGAAGCGGAAGCTCGAAATATTGAAGTTGTGAAAGGGATTCCGGCCGCCGGTTTCGTACTTGGTGTCAAGCAGCAGGAAGTCGCCGCTGCCGTCGGCGCGTTCGCGGTAGGTGGCGAGTTCGCGCACCTCTCCGGCTTTGATTTCAGGCGGAAGGTCGGGGTAGGCCATCGCTTTGGCGTCAAAGGCCGGGGAGACGAATTTTCCCGCCGAATCGGTGAGCGAATTGTACGGCAAGGGCTTCGCCGGCCAGTAGGACTGGCCCAGCCGGAAGGTGTCGGGGTCGGGCACCTTGAGCCGGATCAGATCGGCGAAAGCCTGGTCGCCGGTCAGCATCGCGAGTTGGCCGAGATACGCCGGGCCGGCGTAGGAGAGCGCCCAGTCGCCCTTGGTGAGATCGGTGTGCATCAGCAGCGTTTCGCCGTAGGCTTTGATCACCGGACTTCCCTCGAATTCCCGGTCGCCGCTCAAAGCGGCGTAGGTGATCACCGGTTCGGTGAAGGTCGAGTACCACATCATCGTGCCGATCCTGAGCGCCGCCGATTGCTTGAGCGGAGCAAAGACATTGCCGACGCAGCGCAGCCCTTCGCGGCTGTCGAAGCATGGATAATAGCGGTCGAAGTAGTCGGCCAGCACGTAGACGCTCAGCGCTTCCCAAAGGTAATGACGGTCGCCGAGCCGGGTGTGGGGTTTGGGATTGTCGAAAATTTTGTATCCGCCCTGATAGCCGTAGACCCGCCAGAAGGTCAACTGGTCGTAGAATTTCTGCGTTACTTTGCGCCGCATTTCAGGAGTGAAGAACGGGTGCTCCTCGACCATGTCCCAGTAGAGCATCATCCGGATCGAGCGGTAGTGGTAGGGCTTGACCAATGGATCGCCCGCGTCGTCGTAATCCTCGTCGTCCTTGCGGAGTTCGGCCACCGTTTCCGGGGAGGGAAAGGCGAGGCGGAGAAATTCGGCGGCGTACTTGGTGTCGCCGGTCATATAAAAGAGCGCGAGGTTCTTGCTGATCCGGTTCCAGCCGAACGTGCTGTCCCAGACCGGCACCAGATAAGCGTTGGCGTTGATGCGATTGTCCGGCGGGAGTTCGATTTCGGCGATGTAGCCGAGTTCGAGATCGGGTCCGGCGGGGTGTTTGGCGATTGCTTCGGCGAGCTTGCTCACCGCTTTGGCGACGCCGGTTTCGCTGCTGCCGCCGGCGGCGATGACGTTGAATTTGTCGCCGAAGGGATTGTGGATGCTCCGCACCGCGAAGCCGTTTTTGCCGGGATATTTGGCGTCGAGGATGAGCTGATGACGGCGATACAGTTTTTCGATCGCCTGATTGGTGTCGCGTGAGCCGAGCACGATCAGATTGCGGTCGAGTTTCGCGAGGTCGCGGAAGTCGCGGTCGTCGAGTACGGGTAGTTCGATCCCGGTTCCGGCCTTGATCGCGGCGTTGAGGGTGGCGGCGTAAGCCCGGTAGTCGGCGCGGTCGGGGATCACGATTGCGGCGCGCGGCTGCCCTGCGGCGACAAGTTTGGTCGGTATGCATAGATCGCGGTCGCCGATTTCAAGCGCGCCGAAGTCGTAGCGCGGATTGCCTTTGGGCGGCGGAACCGGTTCGGTTGAACTTTGCAGCACAAAGTCGTCGATCAGGATGCCGCCGGTCTGCTTGCGGCCGGAGAATAGATAAACCACTCCGGCGGAAGCTTCTTCGGGTGCCTGCAATTCGACCGTGTACGTACGGAATTCGCCGGCGCTTTCGGGCTTCATCGTCACAAAGGCGCTGACCGGCCGTTGTCCGGGACGGAAAAAACTCAGCTGAAGAAAAAATTCGCCCGAGGTCGCCGGATCGATCCGTTTCACCTTGACGGTGGCCCGGTAGTAACGGCCTTTTTCAAAAGGGAATTTTCGCGAGATGCCGATCTCGCCGTCGTCGGTCGTGTCGCGGAGGACGATCGCCGAACCCGGGGCGGCGGCGGTGGTTTCCACCGTGCCGCCTTTGGCCCACTGCTGGTACAAACTCCAATCCGCCGGAACTTTTTGGGTTCCGCTCCCGGCGGAGTCGAAGTTGTCCGAGATCACCGTTTCCACCGGCGCGGCGGCGAGAAACGCCGCGCCGAGAAACGCCGCCGCCGCGAGACAGAGCTTTTTCATGGTTCAGGTCAGCGGTCGGGATAGAGATAGTAATCCGCGGCAGTCTGGGTGCCGTCGACCACCGCGTTGTGGGCGATCCGGGCCATATTGGCGGCGCGCCCGTCGAGGAAGGCGACGTTCATCGTGTTGTTGTTATGCCGTCCCCGGGCGGTGCCCATCTTGACCGTATTAGTCCAGTAAAGATCGGGACTCCAGAGCGTGGCATAGTAACCCTCGGAGAAGGCGATCTTGTGGCTCGGGCCCTTGATGTCCTTGCTTTTCTTGAAGCGGTTTGCACCGGTCACGGTGATGTCGCCGGGACCGTAGCCGGTGAACTGCCAGCGGATGACGCCGCTGGTCGAGGCATCGGTGGCGCCGCTGGAGTTCCAGAGTTTGAAAACGGTGCCGCTGTTGGCGATCACCGGATCGGCGACGCCGTGTTCCTTGAGCGCACCGCTGCAGGAAGGACCGGCCGGAACCACTGCGCCGTTTGAGAAATTCTTGCGCGAAAAGATACTCGGCGTGTAGGGATTAAGCAACTGATACCAAGCCCGGTCATAGGTTGCCGTAGAGCCGTTCTTATAGACCCGCGCCGGCACGATGTACTCCTGATTATCCTGCTGATAAAGCATTTCGGCGATGCCGGTCTGCTTCATCAAGGACAGGCAACTGGTACGCTGCGCCGCGTCGCGGGCGCGGTTGAGGGCCGGCAGCAGCATCGCAGCGAGGATGGCGATGATCGCGATGACCACCAGCAATTCGATCAGGGTGAACGTTCGTTTCATCGTGAAGCCTTTCAGTTTGATCCGGAATTACTTTTTGTTGGTGTAATAATTCTGCACGCCGTCCTTGCCGGCGAGAAATCCGAGTTGACTCATGTAGCTGACGTGGCCGTCGAGCCAGTTGATGTTGATGCCGGCGTCGTGACGGTCGCCGACCGCTTCGTTGCCGCCGGGTACGTGACTGGCCGCGGAGTAGAAGTAGCCGTTGGAGCGCATGGTGTCGTTGCCTTTGTCAGTGTCATCGCCGCAGGCCACGGTTTCGGACGGCTTCTTGTAGCGGTTGAGTTTCTGGTAACCCTGACCTTCGGGGTTTGTGGTAATCGTCCGGTAGCCCGCGCCGCTCCAGTTCCAGCCGTAGCCGCCGCCGGTGGCGGGCGAGGAGGGCTTGACTTTGAGAATATCCTTGTTGTAGCTTCCGCACTGGAAGGGGCCCGCCGAGAGCTTGGTGTAGGTCGGCTTGTTGGCGATCCGGTCGCTGCGGTCGATGTCAATGGCGAGATACGGCGAGATCAGGTACTTCCAGAATCCGGTGCCATACAGGGTGTCTTCCTGGGCGACCGGGAGGAAGTCGTATTCATTGGCATACATGCCGACCGCGGTGCCGATTTGTTTGAGGTTGTTCTGGCACCCGGCGCGGCGGGCCTGATTGCGGGCTTTATTGAGCGCGGGCAGCAGCATTCCGGCCAGAATCGCGATGATGGCGATGACGACCAGGAGTTCGATCAGGGTGAAAAAACGCTTCTTCATGATGCTTTGCCTTCCTTGGTTAACAAGGTTTGATATATTATACAAAACTTGGGATTCATTGTCAACAGAATTATTCAAAAAAACTTGAATATTCGATCCGCCGGGATGGATCAATTGGTCCGGCCGAGCCAGAATTCGCGGCCCGCGTCGGTGTTGGTGAACAATCCGTCGACCTTGCGCTGCTCGACGTGGGCGTCGAAGAAGGCGGCGTTGACATTGCCCATGTGGCGGTGAATCACGTCCTCCTCGACGCTGGCGACCGCGTGGTTCGGATACGCTCCGCCGTTCCAGGTCGAGGATGTGCTGTTGACCGACAGATTGACCCGACCGTCGGCGAGCGCCATCTGGATCGAAGGACGCTTGATCTTGTTGAGCTTGCTCGGGGCGGTGGCGTTGTAGCCGAAGACCTTGCGGTTGAGGTCGCTCTCGGCGGAACCGTTGTAGCCGTAGCACGAGACGAGGTAATCGCCGGTGTAGCGGTAACGGTAGCGCGCGGGATGGCACTGGAAGGTCTTCGGACGGAGCTCGATTTTGTTGGTGATGTTTTCGACCGGGTACTGCCCGCCGATGACGTAGGGATACAAATAGTATCCGACGGTCTTGCTGTTGTTGTAGCCCCACGGCGCGAATTCGTCGCTGTCGAAGCCGTAGCCGAGCAATCCGAGACTGATCTGTTTGAGGTTGTTTTTGCAATTGCTGCTGTGAGCGGTTTCGCGGGCGCGGTTGAGGGCCGGCAGCAGCATCGCGGCGAGAATTGCGATGATCGCGATGACCACCAGCAATTCGATCAGGGTGAAACGTTTTTTCATGATTAATCCTCCTTTTTTGATGTGATATTTCAATTAATCTTCATCAATGGTAAAAAGTCGTCCCGGCAGATAGATCCGGCGGGCGGAACTTCCCGGGTGCCCGATCCGGCGCAGACATTCGCCGAAAGCGGCGCAGCCGGCCTCGTAATAATCGATGCCGATGGTGTTGACCGGGGGAAAATAGGGAATCAGCCGCGACTTGCCGTCGATGCTGAGGATGGTGCGCTCGCGGGCAATCTCGCCGCCGTTCTTTTGGCGGTGTGCGCACATCAGGTTGCAGCAGGTGGTGCCGCTGACAAAGAGATAACCGGCTTCGGGATCGGTGAAGACGTCGCCGAGTTCGGCGAGCCGGTAGGGGTGGCTGGGCAGCTCGATCAGCTCCCCGCCGCTTTCGCGCCAGCGCAAGGCGAAGAGCTCGCCGCGCAGTTTCTGGAACGGCGTTTCGGGGTGGCTGATCAGCCGGACTCGGCGGCAGCCTCTTTCCCGGAAAAATTCGACCGCGGTCAACGCGGCGTCGACCGGATCCAGCGTCACCGTCGAGCAAAGCCGGTTGAATGAATTCTGGAACTCGAACCCGACCGCGGGGATCCGCTCCGGCAGCCGGTTGATAAAGGGATCGTAATCGCCGAGAAACAGCAGCGCGTCGGTTTCGGCGGCGGCACGGCGGAGAATCGCTTCATTCATCTCCTCGTGGCTGATATAGCGGGTCTGGAGCATTGCGTGATGCTGCTGCGCCAGATCCTGAACGCCGCAGAGCGCGTGGGCACAGTACTGGCTGGGATCGTTGGCGACGATGAAAAGCGCAATCCGCAGCTCTTCGCTCCAGGCCGGGAGGTCGTCGCGCCGGTCGCGGACAAAGGTGCCGGCCCCGTGGCGTACTTCCAGAAGACCGCGCTCGACCAGCTCATTGATGCCGCGCACCGCGCTGCCGGTCGAGAGTTCAAACATCGCGCAGAGTTCCTTGAGCGTAGGCACCCGCGACCCGGG
>JBFWIO010000105.1:0-9078 GCA_050255955.1 Victivallaceae bacterium | reverse complement strand
GGGTGATCGGCATTCAGGAAGGCCGCCTCCCTGACACCCATCACTGGATGACGCTGGTCCAAGCTTGAATCCCCGGCCGGGGCGATCCGGCCGGAAACTTTTTACCATTGATGGAAACGATCTGAGTATCATGAAAATTTTTCGGGAAAGCGGCGAGTTGCAGCAATTCGCGCTGGAGTGCGTCCGCGCGGGCAAACGGATCGGACTGGTGCCGACGATGGGGTATCTCCACGCCGGACACCTTTCGCTGATCGACGAGGCGCGCAAGCGCGCCGATCTGGTGATCGTGTCGATTTTCGTCAATCCGACCCAGTTCGGGCCCAATGAGGACCTTGCCAAGTATCCGCGCGACTTCGAGCGTGACGCCGAACTCTGCCGCGAACGCGGCGCGGACGCGATTTTCGCCCCCGAGCCGGGCGCGATGTACGAAGCCGACCACAGCACTTGGGTTGAAGAGACGGTTCTGTCGCAGGGCCTTTGCGGGGCGACCCGGCCCGGCCACTTCCGCGGCGTGACCACGGTGGTGGCGAAACTCTTCAACCTCGCCCTGCCCGCAGTGGCGGTGTTCGGACAAAAAGACGCGCAGCAAGCTTTGGTGATCCGGCGAATGACCCGCGACCTCAATTTTCCGATCGAAATCGTGATCGCTCCGCTGATCCGCGATCGCGACGGCGTGGCTTTAAGTTCGCGCAACGCTTATTTGTCGCCCGGCGAGCGCGAGCGGGCGCGGGTGCTCTCGCGAACGCTCTTCGCTTCGGTCCCGGCGATCCGCTCGGCGGGCGCGGAAGCGCTCGACGACATCGCCGCCGCGATCCGGAGCGAAATTGAGAAGTACGCCGATGCGGTCGATTACGTCGAAATCCTTGACGCCGAGACCTTGCGCAAGCCGACCGCGGCGACCGCCGAAGTGGTGGTGCTGCTGGCCGCCCGCTTCGGCAAGACCCGGCTGATCGACAATACTTTGGTCACCTTGAACTGGAAAGGCGAGGCGGAATGAAAAAAATTGATTGCACCGGCCAAGCTGCCGCGACCGAACTTGAAGCGCTCTACCGCCGCCCCGGCTACCCGCCGGAAATCGAAAAGGGAGTCGCCGAAATCATCGCGCAAGTCCGCACCGGCGGCGACGGCGCCCTTTGCCAACTGGCCGAAAAATTTGATCACGTCAAGCTCGAAAAATCAATGCTCCGGGTGACCGACGAAGAGATCCGCGAAGCCGAACGCACGCTGGACAAAACCCGGCGCAAGGCGATCGAGGGCGCGCTGAAAGCGGTTCAGGCCTTTGCCCGCGAACGCCGTCCGCGCAACTGGAAACATTCGCCCCGGCGCGGCGTCGTGCTCGGCGAAAAATTCGAGCCGATGGAGCGGGTCGGGGTCTATATTCCCGGCGGCACCGCGCCTTTGGTTTCGACGGTTATTCACACTGCCGGGATCGCCGCCGCCGCGGGCGTCCGCGAGATCGTCGCGGTGACCCCGCCCGGACCGGAGGGAAAGATTCACGGCGCGGTGCTGGCGGCAATGAAGCTTGCCGGCGTGACTGAAATTTACCGCCTCGGCGGAGTGTACGGCATCGCCGCCCTCGCCTATGGCACCGAATCGATCCGCAAGGTCGAAAAAATCGTCGGCCCCGGCAACGCCTACGTCACCGCGGCCAAGAAGCTGGTCTACGGCGAAGTCGCAATCGACATGGTCGCGGGCCCGTCCGAAGTGATGGTAATCGCCGACGAGACCGCCGATCCGGCTTTTGTCGCCGCCGACCTTTTGAGTCAGGCGGAGCACGGCAGCGGCCTTGAGCAGGCGGTACTGGTGACCACCGACCGCAAGCTGATCGACCGGGTCGAGGCCGAAATCATGAGCCAAAAAAAGTTGCTGACCCGGAGTCTGACAGTGGACAAGGTGCTGGAGCACGGGGTCTTTTTGATCCACTGCGCCACGCTTGGGGAAGCGGCGGAAATCGCCTCGAAATATGCGCCGGAGCACCTCGAAATCATCACCCGCCACCCGCGCCGGGTGGCCAAAGACGTGCGCGCGGCAGGGGCGATTTTCCTCGGTCCCTGGACGCCGGAATCGGCGGGCGACTTTTGTGCCGGGCCGAGCCACGTGTTGCCGACCGCGGGCAGTGCCAAATTTTTCAGCGGGCTCTCGGTGGAAGGATTCTTTCGCCGGTCGAGTCTGGTTGAATACCGCGAGTCGGCCCTCAAACGTGAAGTCTGGATGATCGAGCAGTTTGCCGCAATGGAGGGCCTCGACGCGCACGGCCGCGCCGGCTCCATCCGTTGCGAAAAGAAAAAATAAAAAAAACGCGAAGCGCTGAAAAAAAAGGATGCGGAGCATCCGGCCCGCTCCCCGTCGTACGGGGGCGTGGTCCGGCGGCGAAACGCCGGTCGCTCCGGCTCCACCGGAGCGAAGCTCAAGCGGCATCGCCGCGCCAATGGGTCGGCAAAGCCGACTCCGATCGCACCGGAGCGACGCCGGCAGCACCGCCGTCAGGCGGGCGAACGGCATCGAGCGCAGGGCGTCTTGGACTTACATAAGGTTGCATATCATGAAAAAATCATATTTCCGTCCCGAGATCGACCAAATGGCGGGGTACGTCCCCGGCGAACAGCCGAAGCTGACCCGGCTGGTCAAACTCAACACCAACGAAAACGCCTATCCGCCGTCGCCGGAGCTGCAAGCCATCCTGGCCGGGTTCGACCTCGACCGGCTGCGGCGCTACCCCGATCCCAATGCCGACGCGCTGCGCGAAGCGGTCGCCGGACGCTGGGGCGTCAAGCTTGACCAGGTGATCGCCGGGAACGGCTCGGACGACATTCTGACCATGATTTTCCGCGCGTTCACCGCGCCGGACAAACCGGTGGCCTGTCCCGAACCGACCTATTCGCTCTACCCGGTGCTGGCCGCGATGCAGGGAGCCCCGGTCAAAAAAATCGCGCTTGCCCCCGCCACCTTTTCGTTGCCGGACGATTTCCTCGAACAGGCCACCGGAGCCAATTTGCTGGTGATCGCGCGGCCCAACGCGCCGACCGGCAACAGCTTCCCGCTCGGAGCAATGGAGCGCATCTGCGACAACTTTGACGGCGTCGTCCTGATCGACGAAGCCTACGCCGACTTCGCCGCCGATAACTGCGCCAAGCTCGTCAACGGCCGCGACAACGTGATCGTCTGCCGGACGTTCTCCAAAAGCTATTCGCTCGCCGGGCTCCGGCTCGGTTACGCGGTGTCGTCGCCGCAGATCATCAACGGCCTCTTCAAGCTCAAGGACTCCTACAACCTCGACGCGCTGACCCAGGCCCTCGGCCTCGCCGCGTACCGCGACGTCGCATATTTTGCCGGCAACGTGGAGAAAATCAAAGCCACCCGCGAAGCCGCCGCCGCCGGGCTTGCCGAACTCGGCTTCACGGTGATCGGGTCGGAAACCAACTTCCTCTTTGCCTCGCCCCCCGGCGGCGACGGCGAAAAATACTTCCGGTATCTGCGCGAACGCGCGATCATCGTCCGCTATTTTCCCGGCGAAGCCACCGGGAAATTCGTCAGGATCACCATCGGCACCCCCGAGCAGATGGCGGAATTTTTCAACGCAACCCGAGGATACCTCTCATGATCGAACTCCTGCCGCGCCCCAAAAAACTGTTGATCCAGACTCCGGAAACTTTTTTTGACGCGGCAAAAGTGAAGGCGTGCCGCCTTGGCGATCCGTCGCTTTGGCTGCCGCCCGAAATCACCGCATTCTTTGACGCTCCGGTGGAGGCCATCCCCGGGCGTCCTTTTTATTTCGGCGCGGGCGAAACGCGGCCGCTCGAACACCAGTTCAGCGAACCCGACGAGTACATCCTCGACATCGCCGCCGATTCGGTCGAGATCCACAGCGCCGGCCGGGGCGGACTCGCCGCCGGACTCTCGACGCTGCGGCAGCTGATCCGGCAGGCCGGCGAAAACGGCCTCCCGGCGCTTCACATCCACGACTTCGCCGACTTTGCCATGCGTGGCATCATGCTCTGCAACCACATCGTCCACGACCACATGCCGATGATCGCCCCCGCCGCCGGAGCGCTCGACGAACTCTATCTCGAATCGATGTTCGACGCCAAGCTCAATACCTTGCTCCTCGAATACGAAACCACCTTTCCGTGGCGGAATCACCCGAAATTATCGTCCCGGGCCGCTTATTCGCGTGAAGACCTCGCGACTCTTCAGCGCCGCTGCCGCGAGCGCAATATCGAAATCATCCCGCTGGTCCAATCGCTCGGCCACGTCTACTACGCACTGATTCAGGAAGAGTACCGCCACTGCTCGGAAAATGCCGAGCATCCGCAGCAGTTCTGCCCGTTGAAAGAAGCAACCTTTGAACTGGTCAAAGAACAGATCGACGACCTCATCGCCAGCCACCCCGGAATCCGCTATCTCCACATCGGCGGCGACGAGTGCCGCCAGCTCGGGGTCTGCCCCGAGTGCGCCGCCTTTGCCGCGGCACACGGCAAGTACCGGCTCTGGGCCAAATACCACAAGCAAGTCGCCGATTATGTCACCGGTTGCGGCGTCACTCCGATCCTCTGGCACGACATTGCAATCCACCAGCCCGAGGTGCTTTCCGACTTCGACGCCGGCACCCGCTTTCACTTCTGGAACTATGGCGATTTTTCCCACGGCGACATGACCGCGCAACTGCCTCTGGTGCTTGACCGGATCGGAATCGACCGGGTGATCGGCGGCCCGGCGGCGCGGGCGGAGTCGGTGCACGGCGCGCTCCACAGCCCGCTCGGCTTGCGCGACCTCAACATCCGCAAAATGGCGCAAACCATTTACCAGGCCGGCGGCAATGCTTCGATCATGACCGACTGGCCGGACAGCGGCATGCCTTTCGGGAGCGCTTTTCCGCAGCACCTGACTCAGGGAGAGGCGACCTGGAACGCGGCGATCCCGATTCCGGGCGAAGAGTTCGACCGGATTTTCAGCCGCTGCCGCTACGGTTGCGCGGTCGATTATTTCCCGATGCTCCTCTGGCCGCTCGACGGCTTGCTGCCCTTTGCCAAAGGCTTCGGCGCGCGGATGAAACACCGGCTCAACCGCTACGACTATGTCGCCAAGGACGCCGAAGCCGAACTTGCCGAATTTGAAGACCGGTTGCTTCACTCCCCGTTTGCGGGCTATGCCCTCTTCTTTGAACTCGGCAACCGCCGCGAGGGGTGCGAAAAGTTGCTGGCGATTCTTGAGCGGATGATCGCCGAGGCGAAGTTCCACCGCTTTGAGCTTGCGAGTTTCCGTTTCACCACGTTTGCCGCGCTGGCCTTCATTCACCTCGCCCTCGGGACGGCCGGGGGGCGCGCGATCCGGGAAAAGCGGATTTTCGCCCACTATCTGGTTACTCCCGAGCTGGTCCGGCGCGACCTGCTCGACTATGCCGCGCTTTGCGCCGCCGCCCGCGAAGCGTACGGCGAAGCCTATCGATCTTACGTCCGTCCGGAGCTGATGGAGCGTCATCTCGCCGAGCTCTTTCCGCCACAATGGGAAGGTCTGGCGGAGAAAATTCTCGGGGAGTTGTAATTTTCTCCCTGATCCACTGATCCGGGGCCTTGATTTTTCATCCCGGCGGGGTTAGTTTACGCTGATTCACTGTCATTCACTGCAAAAAAGGAATGGAAAATGAGTTCGACTGCTCCGACTGAAGAAAAGGTGTTCCGCTGCGGAACGCTGTTCTACACCAAAACCGGGTTGATTTCACTGTTTGCCTGGCTGCTCTGGGGTGATTTCTGTTTCACCATTATGGAAGCGGTGGTACCGAGTCTGATTCCGCTCAAGCTCCAGGGACTCGGCGCGCCGAATTGGGTGATGGGGCTGATCCTGACCACCATTCCCAATATTCTCAACATGACCATTGCCCCCTATGTCAGCGTCAAAAGCGACAGTTGCCGCAGCCGCTGGGGCCGCCGGATTCCCTTTATCGTGGCAACCATGCCTTTTCTCTGTATCACCCTGCTGATGCTCGGCTGGAGCGCCGAAATCGCGGCTTGGTTCCAGAAAGTGCTGCCGATGCTCAACTCCTGGGCTCCGGCGACGGTGGCGGTGGTGCTGATCGGTATCTTCATGACCATGTTCCAGTTCTTCAACCTTTTCGTCAACTCGATTTTTACCTATCTCTTCAACGACGTGGTACCGCCGAGTCACCTCGGACGCTTCGCCGGAGCGTTCCGGATCGTCGGGACGGGGGCGGCGGCGCTCTACAACTGGCTTGCCTTTCAGTACGCCCAGACCCACATGCATGAGATTTTTCTGGCCGCAACCATCCTTTATTTGCTCGGCTTCGGGGTCATGTGCTTCATGGTCAAGGAGGGAGAATATCCGCCGGTCGATGTGACCAAGGCCAAAACCAAGGGCGGCATTTACGGCATCAAAACCTACTTCAAGGAATCGTTTACCGACCGCTTCTACTGGTTCTTGTTCATCAGCGCCGGGATCATGGCGATGGCGGGCGCGGCGTGGGGATTCTCCGTCTTCTTCTATCTTGAGATGAAA
Source organism: Victivallaceae bacterium (assembly GCA_050255955.1). Classification (GTDB taxonomy): domain Bacteria; phylum Verrucomicrobiota; class Lentisphaeria; order Victivallales; family Victivallaceae; genus JAVBUI01. The sequence goes on along the minus strand of JBFWIO010000105.1, from coordinate 2,568 downwards.
ATGTCACTGAGCCAAATCGGCAAAATGACTGCCCTGACTTCAGTGATCTCAATGGTGGCGACCTATTTTGCCGCCGTCTTTGTTGACCGCTGGCACCCGCTGCGGGTGTACTCCTACATTTGCATTTTCACGGTGGTCGGGACGGGGATGAACTGGATCTGGATCTTCGTGGATCTGCCCGGTACTTATTTCTTCTATCTTTCGCTCGGTTCAAGTTTGCTTTATGTATTCATGAACGCGCTCTCGGCGGCGAGTGCGCTGCCGATGGTGATGCGGCTTTTTCCGGGTTCGCGTTACGGTCAGTTCTGCTCGGCGCAGGGGATCATCCGCTCGTTCTGCGCGATCATTGCCGGGTTGCTTTTTGGGGCGTACCTCGACTTGCTGCGGCTGTTTTTCGACGGCACCTTCTGTTACCGTTTCAACTTCACCTGGTCAACCACGATGATGCTGATCAACTGCATCGCCATCGTCTGGGGCTACCGGATGTGGAACAAGCGCGGCGGCGACCAGTCGTTCCACCCTCCCGCCCCCTGGGACCCCAAAGGCTACGAAGAAGTTGCCGTGGTGCCGACCACCGGACTTCACCCCCGGTATCTTCGCATTGCACTCTATTTATTTGACGCCCTGATGATCATCTCGCTGCTGTTGCCGCTGGCATTTCTGCCCTATTTCCGCGAATACGGCATGACCAAAGCGTTCAACAGCTTCATTTTCTACGTCATTCCGCTGTCAGCGCTGACGCTTGCCATCTGGTTCTTTCTGGCCCACGGCATTCGCGCCGACATGCGGCGTGCCAAGGCCGGAGAACCGCTCCGAAACGGCTTGCCGCACCACGGGCTGATGATTGCAATCGCCCTTAAATTCCTGTTGGCGATGGGGCTGCTTGCCGCCCAGCTGGTCGTTTCGATCAAATTTGGAAACGACAAATACGCGCTGGTGTTCGCGCTCGGCAACATCGCGACCAATCTTCTGATTTGTTTTTGCACTTACATCCTGGTCCGGATTGAGCGCGGCTACACGCTGCCGATCCACGTCAACGAGCTCTAAGCTCAAATACTCTCATTTGCCGCCGCGAAAACGATTTCGCGGCGATTTTTTTCGGGCAAAAAAAACAGCGGCCCGGCGTGAACCGGACCGCGGTCGGAAAAACCAACAGGAGAAGTTATTTCTTCTTGCCTTTTTCCCAGACTTCCTTGCTGACGAAGGCGGTCAGGTTGCGGCCGTCTTTGGTTTTGGCTTTGAAAGCATAGCGCTTGCGGCTGGCGGTGCCATAGGTAACGCAATCGGTGACTTCGGCGGTGACCTTGGCTTTCGCCTTGACATCATAGAACGAATGCTTCATGATTTTCTTTCTCCCTTTTGGTTGAGGGTTGTCTATCAATAATTATAGCGCATGATTTGGTGAAGACAAGCGAAAAAAGCGCTTTTTTGAGTTTTTTTTGAAAAAAAACCGAAAAAAGTTGTTTTTTTCAGGTAAAAAAGAACTACTTACAACAAAATGCGCGATAGGCCGCGAGCAACCCGTCAAGGGTAAAGGTTTCGGGAGCCGCTTCCAGCTCCGGCAGCGCCCGGCAGAAGAAGCCGGCGTCGCCGCCGGTGGCCACCTTGCGGAGGCCGGGACCGAATTCATGCTCCAGCACCGCCAGGAGTTCGCGAACCGCGCCGACCGCGCCGCGATCAATGCCGAAAAGCATCGAGCCGGCGGTGTCGCGTCCCGGTTCGGAGGGCAACCGCTCGGCGAGCGGAAGTTCGGGGAGCTGAGCAGTCCCGGCGTGGAGCGCCCGGCGCATCAAAATGCGGCCGGGCAGAATCGCTCCGCCGCGAAAACAACGGTCGCGATCGACAATCTCAAGGGTGATCGCGGTGCCGCAATCAATCGCCACCGCGGGCAAGCGCTCCGGCGAGCGCGCCAGCATGATCGCATTGGCGAGGCGGTCGGCGCCGAGGGTGGAGGCGTCAACCTTGCTCAAATCAAGCCCGGCGGCGGCGGCGTGAGCAATGCCGAGATCAAAGACCTCGCGCCCGCCGAACCGGCTCCGGATCGCCGGCACCACCGTCGAAACAATCAAAACATCATCGGCGGCAAAACGCTCGAAATCGAGCTCGGCAGTACGGCAGTACCCGACCGCACCGAGCTCGCCTCCCGCCAGCGCCGCATACTGCGTATTGGTATTCCCGATATTAAATAAATACTCCATCCCAACCTCCCGCAATCATCTTCAGTTTCCCCCTTCCCCCTTCCCGTCCTCCCGCGATTTTTTGATTTTTGCACCGCAAAAATCAAAAAATCGCCAACCCAAAAGTTTTTGCAAAGGATGAGGGGGCGCGGGGGAGAAGGGAAAACTTTTTTCAGACGGCACCGACAAAAGTCTGTGTGTCGAACCGGCATTGGATCGGCAATCGGGTTCGTTGGTAGTGTTGAGGGAGCTAACCCCGGTGGTAACACCCGAAACCGCCCCGACGAAGCTGATTGCCGAGCCGAGCCGGGCGGCCACATACTTTTGGCGGTGTCGTCTTTTCAAAAGTTTTCCCTTCTCCCCCGCATCACCGGATCATATTCGCCGCTAC
>JBFWIO010000104.1:0-9202 GCA_050255955.1 Victivallaceae bacterium | reverse complement strand
TGCGACTCCGTACGACGGAGGGCGGGATTGGCGCTTCGCGCTTTTTTTCCCAAAAATCTCTCACCCTCCGTGCCTCCGTGCCTCCGTGCGAAACACTCTCCCCCATCACGCCCGGACTGCTTCGCTCGATGTCGTTCGCCGGTCACTTCGTGACTCGGCTGCCGACCTCGCTCCCGCAGAGAGGTGTCGGCTCCGCCGACGTAAGGGGGGAGCGCTTCGCTTAGCTTCGCTTCGGTGGAGCCGGAGCGACCAGCGTTTCGCCGCTGGACCTCGCCTCCGTACGACGGAGGGCGGGATTGGCGCTTCGCGCTTTTTTTATTTTTTTGAGCCTGCGGCGCTTTTTTCAGTCGCGCCGCCGGTACTCGCCGGGCGTCATCCCGTAGTGCTCGGCAAAACGCCTGCTGAAGTGACTCTTGTCCGTGAAACCCCAACGCCCCGCAATCTCATCCAGCGTCGCCCCCCGCCGCAACTCCGCCGTCGCCCCCGCCAACCTGTGCCGCAACGCAAATAAATGAAACGGCATCCCCGTCAACGCCCGAAACTCCACCCCGAACCGCCGCTCATTCACCCCGCAATACTCCGCCGCCTCCGCCACCGATAAATTCCCCCGCATCCGCACCATCCGCTCCATCAAACGATCCAGCGAAATACTCCCCGACCGCCCCCCAGACACCCCCTCCCCCATGTTCTCCAACAATATCGCCAGCAACTCCAGCAAAAATCCCTGCAACCGCAACGGCTCCCAACAGTCGCGCCGCTCCGCCGCCCCCGCAATCATCCCCCCCAAGCGTATCACCTCATCCCGCCGCTCCGGCTTCGGCTGCGGCCTTCCCGACGGCGGTAACAAATACGGCGATAACAAATCAAATTTCTCGCCCGAAAACCGCTGCAGCAACTCAAAGTCTATAACCAGCAACGCCACCTCAACCGCCCCCTCGCCGCCAATCCGGAATCCGTGCGGCTCCCAAATCCCGCATAACCAGACTCCGCCCGGCCCCAGCTCAATCTCAAAGTCACGATAACAACGCGTCATCCGCCCCGACAGCACAATGCCAAGCTCCAGCACCCCGTGCATGTCGAACCCCTCGCTGAACGGTTCGTCATGCCGCCGGTACTGCGCATCAATCCCGGAATTCGATTTAAGATCAATCGCCAGATGCCCCGGTAGCCAGTCAAATTTTCCTTGTTGCGTCATCACCACTTCCCCGATGCGCCGCCGCCGCCGAAACTCCCGCCTCCGCCACGGAATCCGCCGCCGCCGAAACTTCCGCCTCCACTGAAACCGCCGCCCCCCCGGTAGCCGCCACCCCCGCCCCCGAAACCACTGCCGGGAAAAATTTTGCCGATCACCGCGAGAATCACCACCATGGCGATGAATACCCAGAAAAAGGTATCGATCGGAAATTCTTTGCCTTGGGGACGCGCCGCCGGTTTCGCCGGGGTAGTTACCGGAACATTTTTGCCGGTTACAAAGTTCTGAACTTGGTTGACCGCCAGCACCGCACCCCCGGCGTAGTCGCCCGCGCGAAAAGAATCCCCCATCGACCGGATGATGTCCCCGGCGCGGGCGTCATTGATTTTCCCCTCCCAGCCGTAACCGATTTCAAGCCGGATCGAGCGATCCTTGAGGGCGATGGTCAGCAGGACACCGTCGTCTTTGCCCTTGTGCCCGATCTTCCACTTTTCGGCGGCGCGCATTGAGACCGTTTCGATCGGCTCCCCCTCCAGCGTCGGCACCGTCCAGACCACCATTTGGCCGCCGGTCGTTTTTTCGAGTTCGCGAATCGCCTTGAGCACCTTTTCCCGGCCCGGGCCGGAAAAGAGGTTCGCCTGATCAACCACCCGGTCCGGCGTCGCCGGCACCGTGACTTCGGCGGTCAATATCAGCGGCAGCAGCAGGATGAAAAGAAAAATTCCAACGCGAAATTTCATCGCCAATATCCTTTTTTCAGGAAATCAGAAAGTCACTTTGGGCGGCTTGACCACCGAGGCCGCGCCCTCCGGCGGCTGGAAGTATTCGGCCGACTTGAGCTCAAGATCATTGGCGAAGAGTGAACCCGGGAATTTGCGGATCGCGGCGTTATAATCACGGGCGGTCGCGTTGTAGCGGGTGCGGGCGACACTGATCCGGTTTTCGGTCCCGGCAAGCTCGTCCTGAAGCCGGATGAAGCTGGCGTTGGCCTTCAAATCCGGGTAATTTTCGCTGATCGCAAGCAAGCGGCCGAGCGCGCTCTCAAACGCGGTTCCGGCGGCGGCTTTTGCCGCCGGGCCGCTGGCGGCGATCAGGCGGCTGCGGGCTTCGGCGACTTCGGTCATGATCTTTTCTTCGTGCTTGGCGTAGCCCTTGACGGTTTCGACCAGATTGGGGATCAAATCGAGCCGCCGCTGAAGCTGGGTGTCGATCTCGCTCCACGCACTTTTGACCGCTTCGTCACGGTCGATCAAGCCGTTGCGGACGGTTACCACAAAAAGACCGCCGACCACCAGCATCAGCACGATCACTATCAGCAATGCCACCAATGGCGATTTACCCATTCCGCACCTCCGTTTTTCGGGTTTCGCCAATAAAATACCGGAGATAGCGCTGAATACAAGAGTTTTTTCGCGTAACGGTGAAAAAAAACCGAAATCGGCCGGAATTACACCGTGTCCGGAGTCGCCGCCCGGTCGAGATACCAGGTCGCCGCCGGGTGATTGACGAAGTGCGAAGCAGGTACGGCCGGATCGTCCGGCGAGGCCGCGATACGATTGAGAATCGGACGCTTCTTTTCGCCCGTCGCCATGAGAAGAATCCGATCCGCCCGGCGAAGGGTGCCGAGACCGAGGGTGATCCCGGTCTCGCCCGGCGTCCGCCCGGCGAAATACTTGCGTCCGACCTCGCGGGTGACTTCGGCGAGGCGCACCACCCCGCCGGTGAAGTCGGGCGATGTCCCCGGTTCGTTGAAGCCGAGGTGGCCATTCATCCCGATTCCGAGCAAAGTCAGACCGAGCGGCCCGCGCCGGGCGACGAAATCGAGCACTTTGGCGGCGTCCGCTTCGGGATCGGCGGCGAGGCCGTCGAAACAGCAAAGGTTCTCCGGCCTGATTCCGGCCGGGTGATAAAAGTGACGGTTCATCACCTCGATGCAGGACCCCGCGTCGGCGGGGCCGAGGCCGCCCCACTCGTCAAGCCCGACGTAGCCGACCGAATTGAGATCGACTTCACCGCGATTCTGCATTGCGACCAGTTCGCGGAGCGCCGCAAGCGGAGTGTCCCCGGCGGCGAGCGAGACAAGGCGGCCCGGATTGGCACGGATAAACGCCGCGACCGTCTGCGCCACTGCGAAGGCAAGCTCTTCCGGCGTTGCGGAGGTGATGATTTTCATTTTCCGACCTTTTTCCCCGCCGCGTAACGATACGCCGTGCGGATGTTCTCAACCGGCGTTTCCACCCCGGTGCAGTTGCTGGTAAAGAGGAAGAGCCCGCGGCCGCCGTCGGTCACGTCAAAAATGGAATCGACTTCGGCCCGCACCTCGTCGGCACTCCCCGAGGGCAAGGCGCGGGTGACCGAGAGGCCGCCGAGCAAGAGCGGGTCGGGGTGATACTTCAGCGTCCGGCGGCGGATTTCGGCCGGATCAACCCCGCACTCGGTCTGGAAGCCCTGGAAGCCGGTGAAGCCGCTTGCGAGCATGTCGTCGAGCAGCGCCATCACGTTGCCGTCGCAGTGGTGAACCATCCGGATGCCGGCTTCGAGCAAGGGTGCGAGCGAAGTCCTGACATGCGGCCAGTAGTTGACGCGCAAATAGTCCGGCGAGACCATCGGCCCGCGGTTGTCGCAAATGTCACAACCGCAGAAAACCGCCGGAATAAGCTCCCACTCGCGCATCAGTTTGAGGAGAACCTTGTTGCGCTCGGCGGTTCGCAGGCCGTTTTCCCAATAAATCCGCTCGATCGCCTCGGGGTAGAGCGCGACCGCGGCGAGAAAGGCTTCGTAGCCGTACTCGAAATAGAGCGAAAAATTGGCTCCGGCATCCCAGAAATTGGGAAAGAACTCAAGGCCCCGGCCGCGAAGACGGTAAAGCAGCGCTTCGACCCGGTCCCGCAACTCCGCCTCGGCCAATACCGGATCAAAAGCGGCGATGACTTTGGCCGCGCTGTCCGGAATCTTTTCGGCGCGTTCGAGCAGCGCTTCGGGCTCGACCGAACTGAAGTCGTGCTGTTCGAGTTTGCCCGCCCGGATCGCCGCCGGATCACGCGGGATGATCGGCAGTGCCAAGGCATCCATGCCGAGCTTGAGATTGGCCTCAATGACTCCGCCCAAGGGGTCGGCGAGGTAAACTTCACGGCTAATGCCGGCGAGTTCGCAGACGATATCGAGACCGAGATTCCAGCCGCCGACCAGCGGAATCCGGTCAACCTCCTCACCGGCGAGCTGCCGGAGCAAACGTGTTTTGACTTGCATCTTGATTTTTCCTTTCGCCGGAATTTCAGCGGAATTCGGGGAGATATTGGGCCTGGAGTTCAAACATGCGCTTGAGGTATTTCTCCGCGGCATGCGGCGATTTGACCACCGGATCGAGCAGAATCGCCTGAAGCAGCAGTTCGCGCGACCGGCCGATATAGGCGTCCAGCAGCAGTTTCTGGATCGAGTGCTGGATTCGGATCTGGGCGGCAAAGCTTTCGGCGAGCGGCGGCACCGTCTCGGGAATGATTTCGCCGTCGCGGACCTGCGCGGGGACTTCGATACAGCCGTCGGCGGCGAGGTTGGGAATGTACAAGCGGTCGTTGAGCACGTTGACCGCCGGGCGAAAGGCTTCGCGCTTCAGCACGAGATCGCCGATCATCGGGATCGCAAGCTCGCCCGAGGAGGTCAATTGCTTGTCATCGACCGGGCGGCGGTTCTCGATGTATTCAAAATATTCATCGACTTCGGCAACCTCGTTTCGCGGTACCGGGCGCGACTCGATGCCGCGCGACCAGCCGCCGCCCTCAAGCTCGACCGCCCCGGCGACGTATTCGCCGGTATGGGTGCCGTGAGGATAGCCGACCACGCCGAAGCGGTCAAAGAGATAACGCGTCACACCGTCAAATTCGTCCTTGCGGCGGCGGAAGCCGGTGACGAATTCCGGGATCAGGTCGCGCCCGGTGGCGCGCTCGGCGATCCGGTAGTAAGTGAAAAAGTGGTTCATCCCGGCGGTCCGCACGTCGAGTTCGGCGACCGGACGACCGAGGATTTTTTCGACAGTCTGGTAGAACCCGTAAAAACCGTGGCAGAGCCCGTACGCTTTGAGCCTGGTCAATGTCAGGATCGCGGTGAGAATCCGCGACTCGGGGTTGGTGAAGTTGAAGACCACCGCCTGCGGCGCGATCCGCTCAATGTCGCGGCAGAGCGGCAGAATGAGTTCGTAGTTGCGGAGCGCGTGAAAAATCGCGCCGGGCCCGCCGTTTTCGCCATAGACATGTTCGATCCCGCAAGCGATGCCGACCCGGTAATCCTGCTCCCAGAGCGCCATCCGGTTGACCGCGACCGAAACGATCACAAAAGCGGCGTTGCGGAGCGCCGCTTCACGGTCGGTGGTGGCCGTGAAGCGCACCGGCGACTTTTTGAATGCGGCGCAATTGCGTGCGTAGAGCAGCATTTGCTCAAGCCGCGCCGATTCGAGATCGACCAGCGCGAGCTCGACGTCGAAGCGGGCGCTCAAGTCGGTTTCGAGCACGAGATCGTGAATCACGCCGGGCGCAAAGGAACGGCTGCCGGCTCCGATCAGTACGATTTTCAGGGGTTCTTTCATCAGTTTGCCTCCGGTTTACAACGCTCAATATAGCCGCCATCGGAAGCAAAAACCAGCCCGATCGGTTGTATCCTGACGTCAAAGAGTTGTATGTTGCAGAGTCAACTCCAGGGCGAACTGCCGGAAAAGTTCCTCCGGGGTTTTTCCCGCTTTGAGAAGGTACCGGAAGGACTCCGGGGTGATCCCGGTGGCGACGCTGTGCTCGATAAAGGCGAGGAGATGGTCAAAGTAGCCGTTGACGTTGAGCACCCCGATCGGAGCGTGGCAGCTCCGGCTGCCGATCTTGCGCCGGACCAAGGCGTCAAAGAGTTCGTCCCAAGTGCCGAAGCTGCCGGGAAGCCCGATCAGGGCGTCTGCGCGGCTCAGCATCAGGGCTTTGCGCTCGGCAAGGTTGCGGGCGACAAAGGATTCGGTGAGGCCGGGATGGAGGATTTCCTCGGGAAGATCCTCGGCGAAGACGCCGACCACCTTGGCCCCGTGCTCCAGCGCGGTGTCGGCGAGGATCTTCATCAACCCGCTGTCCGCGCCGCCGAAAACCAGCGTCATCCGGTGCCGGGCGATGAAACGGGCAAGTTCGGCGGTGGCTTCGGCATAGGCCGGGTCGTCGGGTAAAGTCGAAGCGCAGTAGACGGCGACGCTGCGGATTTTTTCCAGACCGTGAATCATCATGCAATCTCCCTTTTGGGTAATCTAACACGGTTTCGCCGGAAAGCAACGCGCTTCGGGCAAACTTTCATTCACTTCAGCCGCGGTCGCCATGGCGCAGCCCGAGGGCGAAAAGAATCAGCAGGCCGATAACGGCGAGAAGAATGGTCCATTTGAGGCCGGATGAGGAAAGCGTGGTCTCTTCGGCGTTGGCGCGGTCGGCTTTCATCTTGAAGCCTTTGACGGTTTCCCCCTCGCCGCGATTCGGCGCGGCGGCGCGGGAATCGGCGGCGGCGGCCGGTTTGGCGGCGGCGGCGGCCGGTTTGTTTTTGCCGATGGAGGAGGCGATTTCCTGCTGGAGCTCGCGGCGTTCTTTGACCTGTTGGTCGAGCGTTTTGGCGGCGGCGCGCTCGACCGCGATTTGAAACTTCATCACCAGCTCCGGCGAAAGCACGCCGGGCATCGAGATGATATTGACCACCATCTCGTTGAGCAAAGGGTTGTTGCAGGTGTGATCGCAGCATGCCATGCCGCGACTGATCACGCTCCGGGCGTAGGCGGCGGCGAGCGACTGCCGCGTGGCGGGGTCGGGCTGCCAGTATTCCTTGCGCACCGCCTCAAGCATCCGGCCGCTCATCGATTGAAAGGCCCAGGCGTTGTCGGCGGCAAAAAACTCCTTGAGATTGAGTCCGTAACTGTCGTTGACGTAAATATCGTACAGCTTGCTCCAGTCGGACGGTGAAAGATTGTCCGGGGTGACGGCCTGCCAGCCCCACAGGTTGTCGGTCATCCGGGCGAGGGTTTTGCCGCCGGAATAGTTTTCTTTGGTCATTGCTTCGATCCATTCGCGGTTGTAGAGCCGGGCGTCGAGCTCGGCGCCGAGGAAGCTTTTGAGCGAAGTCAATTTGAGCTTGCTGCGGTCGCGCTGATCGACGATGTATTCGCCCGGCGCGCGCCCGGAGTTTTTGCGGACGGCGAGCGAAAGGCCGCCGAAGTACTGGTACATCTCATCGATGTCGGTGACGCCGTAAACGTTGCTTGAACGGGAGTGAAAAAGAGTGTCGGCGCCGGCGGCGGCAGCGGCCAGCGCGGCGGGCGCGGCGTCGATTTCCCCCCGGACGTTGAGCGAAGAACCCATGTTGCGCATATAAACCGCGGCGATCTCGTCGTCGCTCTGCCACAAGCCGGACGACCCGGCCAGCCGGTTGACCCGCGTCCCGTAGGTGCCCGGGGCGGGGAAAAAGATCCGGCGATTGGCATACTCGGCCGCTTCGGCGTCGGAGTGCCCTTCGCTTTTGAGCTTGGCGGCGGCGGCTTCGGCGTTTTCGCGCAGAAAATTCTCGGCATCGTTGAGGGTCGCGGCCTGGCGCTGGGCGCGGTCAAGAAGCCGCATCAAATCGGCGAACTGGTCGCGATAAGCCCCCGAGGCGGTGATCAAAATATCCACCCGGGGCCGCCCGAGTTGCGCCCCCGGCACCGGCAGCAGCCCGGTCACCCGGCCGCTCTCGTCGTACTGGAGGCGCATCCCCATCAAAGCCAGCGCCATCGCTTCGTTGACCCCGTCGGTGCGGGTGGTTTCGCCGGCCCAGAGGACGAGGGCGACTTTGCGCGGAAGCGCGCCCTTTTTCAGTTTTTCGGCGGCAAGCAGTTCTTCGGCGAGCCGGTGCCCCTCTTCCATCGCCTCGGCGGTCGGGATTTTGGCGGGGTCAAAGCTGTAGAAATTGCGCCCGACCGGAAGCGAAGCCGGATTGCGCACCGGGTCGCCGGAGGGGCCGGGAGCGATAAAGCGTCCGGCAAGGGCGCGGAGCAAGGCATCGAGCTCATCGCGCCCGGCGTTCTCAAGGTGTGGCCGGGCAACAGCGCGGTCTTTCTCCGGCATCAATTCGATCATCGCCGCCACTTCGGCGGACGACGGGGAGTCGCCAAAAGTATGAAGCCCGAAAGGAGCCGGACTCTGCCGGGCCTCGGCATAATCATCGAGTTTGGCCACCAGATCGGGCGAGTCGGCATTCACCCCCAACCGGGCGGCGAGGCCGTTTTCCTCGGCATAGCGGAAGAGTCCGGCCCGGCGCGAGGCCAGCGCCGCCGGATCGGCGGTGAGGCACGCCTGCAGCCGCTCGCGAAGCCCGGTCAGCACCTGATCGGCGGCGGGGATTTTGAGAAAAGGCGACAAATGGTCGATCATCACCGCCGAAGCGCGGCGCTTGGCGATGATCCCTTCGCCGATACCGTCGGCGATGTAGGGGTAGATTTCCGGGATGTTGCCGCGCACCGCGAGCGGGGCGCAACCGGCGCTGAGCCCGAGTTGTTTCCCCGGCAGCCATTCGCTCGAACCGTGCCGCCCGAGGTGGATCATCGCGTCGGCCCCGAATTCATGCCGCAGCCAGAGATAGACCGCGAGGTACTGGTGCGGCGGCGCGAGGGTGGCCGAGTGCATGAGCTTATGCGAATCGTCAAGCCAGCCGCGCATCGGCTCGGGAAGAATCACCAGATTGCCGCGCTTCAGCATCGGAATGATGAAGTCGTCGCCCGAGGTCATCATTTTGGCCGCTTCGGGCGGGCCCCATTCGGCGACGACCGCGTTCCGGAGCGCTTCGGGAAGGGTTTTGAACCAGCCGGCGTAAGTGGCGCGCGGAAGCCGCGTCACTTCGTTGCCGGCGATCAGTGCGTCGAGTTCGCCGGGCGCCCAGGAGCCGACGTTGCGGGCGCTCTTGAGGAGTGCCGCGGTCATCGCCGCTTCGTCAAGCGCATCGAGGCCGCCGGTCTGATAACCGGCTCCGGCGAGC
>JBFWIO010000103.1:0-9225 GCA_050255955.1 Victivallaceae bacterium | reverse complement strand
TCCGATCTCCCCGGCGGCACGTAGTCCGGGATCGAATTGCCGGTGCCGAGGGCGAAGCCGTTGGCGGAGTGGTAATAGCACGACGCTTTTTCGGCAACGACCCGCGCGATTTGCGCCGGTTCGGCGCTGACGATGAAATTCATATCGATCCCGCCGAGGAGGCCGATCCGGTCTCCGTAGTCGGCGATCCAGCGCTCAAAGGGGGCGATTGCGTCTTCATTGGAGTGCTTGGCGTCGATCCCGGCGGCGATGAGGTCGTCCATCACTTCAAAAATACAGCCGCAGGAGTGGAGCAGAAAGGGTTTCCCGGCGGCATGGACGCGCCCGATGATCCGCCGGTACTGCGGGATCAGGTGTTCGCGCACGGTTTCCGGCATGGTCAATAGCGACGAGCGGAAGCCGAGGTCGTCGCCGAAGCGCGCGACGCCGTAAATCTCGCCGAATTCAGCGAGAAACCGGTCCCAGATCGCGTCCATCAAATCGCCGATCCGGCGGTACAAGTCGGCGTAAGCCTCCTCGTCGTCGGCTTGAAGAAAGGGGAGGTATTCGAGTCCGACCAGATCTTCGGAGATTTCAAAGACGCCGTTGCCGACGCCGCCGATCGCCTTCATCCCGGCGGGCATCCGGCGCCCCAGCGCTTCGAAGCGGGGCGCCGCCATCTCGTACCAGCGGCCGGGAATCTCCGTCCACGGAAAGTCGCGGAGCGACTGCCGATCCCGAATCGGCCCCTGTCCCCCCATCAGCGCGCCGCCGGGCGGCATCGCCGAGGTTACGCACTGCTCAAAGGTCACCACATCGTAACCCGCCCGCCGGAAAAAATCGCCGTAGATCCGGAAACCCTCGTCAAGCCGGTTCTCCGCCATCAGCCGGACCAGGTCGCTCCCGGTCAGCGCGGCGATCACTTCGTAACAGACGTTATGTTCATAGAGCGGCAGAATGTCCGCTTTTTGATTGCGGACGACACTGACCATCCGCCGGTAATCCGGCTCGATTGCGGTATCAAACACGATGCTTTCTCCGGTTGAATCAATTCAACGGATACCATAGCACCGGATTCCGTTTTTTCTTCTCGCCGGTTGTTCGGGTTTGCTCTATATTGTTTTTACCAGAGGCGGCGGCTACTTTTTGAGCGCTTTGGCGCCGATGTCGCGGCGGCAGAAGCAGTCTTCAAAGTGGATTTTATCGACCCCGCGGTAGGCGTTTTCGATCGCGCTCGCGATACTTTTGCCGCGGGCGGAGACGCCGAGCACCCGGCCGCCGGTGTTGACTACCGCGCCGTCCTTGAACGCGGTGCCGGCGTGGAACACCACCGCGCCGGTGGCGGCGGCTTCGGCGAGGCCGGAAATGGGGTGATTTTTGGTGTAACTCCCGGGATAGCCGCCTGAGGCGATCACCACCGAGACGGCGGCCTCGTCGGACCATTTGAGCTCGGCCTCGGCCAGCCGTCCGTCGGCGGTTTTGTACAGCACGTCGAGCAAATCGCCCTCAAAACGGCGCAGCACCGGCTGGATTTCCGGGTCGCCGAAGCGGACGTTGAATTCCAGCACTTTGGCTCCCGCCTCAGTCACCATCACCCCGACGAAAATGACGCCGCGGAAATAAAGTTTCTCCTGGGCGATGCCGAGGAGAAAGGGTTTCAGCACTTCCTTTTTGATCTGCGCCATCACCTCCGGCGTTACCACCGGGGCGGGGGAGTAGGCCCCCATACCGCCGGTGTTCGGCCCGGCGTCGAAGTCGTAGGCGCGCTTGTGGTCCTGCGATGAGACCAACGGCACGATCATGTGGCCGTCAGTCAATGCCAGGATCGACGCTTCCTCGCCGTACAAGCACTCCTCGATCACCACTTTGGCCCCGCTCGCGCCAAAGGCGCCGCCGAAACACTCGGCGACAAAGGCGGTCGCGCTGTCGCAGCTCTCGGCCACCAGCACCCCTTTGCCCGCTGCCAGGCCGTCGGCCTTGATCACCAGTGACTTGATCCCGGCGCCAAAAGCGGCGCGGACGTAATCGGCCGCCTTGGCCGCGTCGGTGAAGGTCTCCGAGGCGGCGGTCGGTATCTGGTAACGGTTCATGAAGCGCTTGGCGTAATCCTTGCTCCCCTCAAGCTGCGCCGCTTCGCGGTCGGGGCCGAAAATCGCGAGCTCGTTGGCGCGGAAGAGATCGACGATGCCGTCGCAGAGCGGCGCTTCCGGGCCGACCACGGTAAAGCCGATGTCGTGGCTCTTGGCGAATTCGAGGAGTTTATCCAACTCATTGACCTGAATATCGACGCATTCGGCGACTTCGGCGATCCCGGCGTTGCCGGGGGCGCAGTAGAGGTTGCCGAGCTGTTTCGATGATTTGAGTTTCCAGCAGAGGGCGTGTTCGCGTCCGCCCGAACCGATGACCAGTACGTTCATAAAGTTTCCTTATATTTGCAGTTACTTGTCTAAAAGAATATGGAGTCTTCCGGCCGCGTCGCCGCGCCGGAAATCGATTTCCAGCCATAGCGTCGGCCGTTCCCCGGGATCGGAGACGACCGGCGGCAGATCAAAGACGAAATCGGTTTTCATCGCCACCGTCACTTGCTTGTCCTTGCGGAGCACGCCGGGCGCGGGCCAGGCGAGCGGCAGGCGGGCGGTGGCGCTTGCCACCTCCAGCAGGGTTTTGCCGGGGTCGAGGGTCAGGATTGCCTTGTTGCTTTGGCGGTCATAGCTGAGAAACACCGCCATGCCGGGGAATTTCGAAAGTTTGACCGGCGACGTGTCGTTTTTGCTCAAGGTCACTTGTTCGACCAAAGTCGGGAAGGCGGCGACTTCGACCGGCGGAAGTTCGAATTCCGCCTCGGGGGTGCCGGGATTGAGCACTTTCAAGGTTTCTCCGCGGTAATTGGCAAGCCGGGCGAAGGGCGCGGCGATGGTGAGTGTCTGACGGTCGCCCAGCGCGGCGGCCGGGAAGCGGCGGGCCTGATACGTGACCTTGGCCCCGTCCTGACCACGGCGGAGGAGAGAGGCCTGGTTGAATTCGTAAAAGCGGGCGGCAAATTCATTCTGATTGCAGTACCACCATTCCGGGCGGTTGGCATACTTGGCGATGCCGGCTTCGAGCTCGGCCCAGTCGGCGTTCTGCTGACGGGCGTGGACGCCCATGAAAATACAGGGAATGGTTTTCAGAAACCACTCTTTTTTGAGGCTTTCCTCCATGCCCTTGATGAAGTTTTCGCGCTTGGTGTCCTTGTCCCCGGGGGTGAACTGGAGTCCGGTCGCGCGGTCGGTCGGGCGCAGGCCGTATTCCGGCCTGATGCTCCAGGCGTAAACGCAGTGGAGGAGACCGCTGCGGAAAAAAATCTCGCTGATCTGGAGCGCGGCTTCCGGTTTGTTCTTGTCCGCAAAAAGCCCGTAGGCGTAAGCCTGGGTATTGATCGGCCGGTCGCAGTTCGCCTCCAGCCGCGCGCGGTTGAATGCGATCTCGCGGAACATCTCATCCGGGGACAACTCCGGGAGTTTGCGGTGCAAACTTCCGTGGACGCCGACGCTGCAGCCGCCCGCAAGTAATTTTTTCTCGTGATCCTGTGCCCACTCCTGTTTCTGCTCGGCTTTTGGGTCATTCAGGTAAAAAGTACCCTTCCAGCCGTATTTGGTCATCAGCGCGTGCATGGTTATGTTGTTGGGATGGCGGTCGTCCCAGCGTGCCGAAATCGCCAGTTTTTTGCCTGGCGGAAGCATTTTCAATGCCGGTGCCGGCGCGGTTTTGGCGGCGTCGGCGCTTTCGTAGGTGATCACCAGATTTTCAGTCGTCACCGGCAAGCCGGAGGGATTCACCTGCGGCCGCAGGAAATGATCGGCGGCGCTCGCGGTCAAGGTCAGTGCGGCGATCAACGCGGAGAACGTGGAGGGAAATTGATTCATTCTTTGGCTCCGTAGGCTTTCAGCAGTGCTTTGATCTCTTTGCTCGGGGCAAGGTCAATGATCCGTTTGCCGGTGACCGGGTTTTTGAAATTGGCGTTGGCCGAACTGTCGAGCAGAAGTTGAGCAATCTGGTAATGATCCGCCTGGACCGCCATCGCCAGCGCGGTGCGGCCGTCAAAGGTGACCGCGTCGACCGATGCGCCGTTCTGGAGCAGAATGGCGGCGATATCGGGGTTTTTCTCCCGCACCGCAGTCATCAGCAGCGTCCGTCCGCCGGCATCGACGCCGGTCAGCGTGGCCTTGTCGGCGACTGCTTTGCGAAAGGCTTCGGACTGTCCGGTGGCAATCATCGTATCGAGATCTTCAAAGCGATAGCGTGCGGCCCGGTCGGACATCTTTTTGTTCTCGTCATCGCTTTTGCGCAGATCGGCGGCGATCAGGGGATAGATTTCACGCCAGAGATCGTCGGGGGCGTATTCGATCAATTTGTCGTCCGGGCTGCCGTAGCGCAGTTCGAGGTAAAAGCGCGCCCCCGGCGTGCCGGAAGCGCGGGCGGCGCGGGCCGCCAGCTCGCGCGATACCGGACGGTTGCTCAACGCGTAACGGTGTTTTTCACCGCTGCCGGCAAAGATGACGACCAGATCTCCGCCGTCGATTGCCACGAACTTGCCGAGTTTGCGCCCGGGCAGTTCAAACTGCATTTTTTTGAATTTCTCGTCGGTGTTTAGCGAGGCAAAAAGTGACTGGGCGTCCTTCAGCGCGGAATTGCATTCTCCGACCCGCCGGACGGCGAAATCGGCGATCTCCTTTTCCAGCGGGGTGGCGTCGGCGTTCAGCTTTTCGGGTTCGCCGGAAAGACGCTCGGCGCGGGAGTCGAATTCGGCGCGGTTGTCGTCCTCTATCGCGCGTGCGAGCGACAGATAAAGTTTTTTCAGTTCGGCACGGATATGCTCGACGTACTCGACCGAGCGGCGGCGCAGTTCCGAAACTTTGTCCTCCGGCTTCGCCGCCGGTTCCGGCGCCGCGGGAGCTGCTGCCGGGGCCGCCGCCGGAGCTGCCGGGGCCGCCGCGGGAGCGGCGACCGGGACGGCCGCGGGCTTGGCCTCTTCTTTGCATCCGGCGAAAAAGAGCGGCAGCGCGACGACGACCAGCAGCGTTTTTTTCATCAGAAATACCCCTTGAACGGCAGTTTATTGGGATGGCGGAGCGCGCGGCACTTGGCACACATGAATTCTTCCAGCGCATAGATTTGAGCAAATTCGCCGGTTTTGAAAAAAAGAACCCGGTCACAGTCGCGGACCTCGATCAGCTCGGGCGAATTGTCCGCTACCAGGAGACCGGGGCCGCGGACGATTTCGATCTCGACCCGGCTGGCGTCGTCGAGCACCAGATGGCTGATCTCCTCGGTGCTGTTGCTGAAAGCCAGTCCGATGCCGACCCGGAAAATGCTGTGGGTGATGCTGCGGTAATACGCCGTGCTGCCGTGCACCGTGGCCAGCCCGACGCCGTCACCGACGATTTCGTTGGCATAGAGTTCGCCGTCGATCCGCACCCGGTAACGCAGTGCGCTGACCCGGTCCCGGTTGTGGATAAAAACGTCGTTGATGCCGCTGACCCGGCGGCCATCGGCTTCACCGGCGATCTTCGGCAGCCGGGTCAGTTTAATTTTGCCGGCGGCAAAGGCGGCGAGCTGTTCGCCGTAGCTGTGTTTTTCGCAGCGCGGGGCGGTGCGCTGGTCGCGGATCGGAAGTTTCGGAATGCCGGGGTAGAGTCGCTCGGCTCCGAGCAGCGTTCCATCCCCGCCGTGGCAGAGGATCAGTTCCGGCTCGCCGGCGGTCTGGTGCAAGCCGTAGGCGGCGAGCAACGGCTCGATATCTTCGAGATTCTTGCCGATCAGCTTGATCTTCATGACAGCATCGCCCTCCGGTACAGAAAGATCGGATCAAGCGAACGCTTGGCATGGCGGAGATTCTCCTCGCCCATGTCCTGTTCGCGGTTCATCCGGACAAAATTGCCCTGTTTGAGGCGGCGGGCGAGCTCGCGGATCAGGATCTGCGGCGCGCCCTTGACGGTATGGTCGGCCTTTTCAAAGTGAATATCGGCGGTTTCGCCGTCGATGCCGCTGTAAATCGAAAAACCGGCCGCACGCCCCCCGGCATACAGCAGCACCCCGCCCATGCCGAGCGGCACGAAAAAGCGCCGCAACGCCGCCATCGACACGTTTTCCTCGTCGAGGAAATCGGCGTGCGCCAGACGGCGATTGAGTTCGAACGCCAAGTTCAGCGCCACTTCGAGGTTGTCCCCGGTGATTTCCTCGATCCGCCAGTCGGGATAAAGCGTCTCAAACTGGCGCACCAGATTGCGTTTTTTGCGCAACAACGGGCCGCTCATTTCAATCAGGCGCTCGAGATCGTAAAGATAGTCAAAAGCCCCCTCGTCGAATTCCACCCGGAACCGTCCGCCCGCTTCCGGAAAAGCGGCGAGATACGCTTCCGGCACGTCGTAAATCCGCCCGTCGCTCAAATCGGCGGCGACCAGCGCGTCACGAAGTTCGCCAAGCTCTTCCGGCGGCAGGAACTTCCCGAGCGGAAAATGCAACAGCCCGGTTGCCGTCTCAATTACCGCGAGCCTTCCGGCGACTTCGAGAAACTTCTCGCCGTACACGTCGCGCCACAAGATCAGGTTGGCAAAAGCGCACTCACAGCTCGGCGTCGGATTCTCCGCCAGAACTTGAGCAAAAAGCGCCCGGTCTTTGAGTTCGGCCGGGCGCAACTGGTGCAAATCGATTTTCACCGTGTCATTCCGTCAGTGGATCATCGAGTCGATTTCCTGAAGCATGATGCCGGTGCCGCGGGCGACCGCCCGCAGCGGGTCTTCGGAGATGAAAACCGGCAGTCCGGTCTCTTCGGAAATCAGTTTGTCGATACCGCACAGCAGCGCCCCGCCGCCGGCCAGCATGATGCCGCGGTCGATCAGGTCGCCCGCAAGATCCGGAGGACAGCGTTCGAGGGTCGAGCGGACCGCTTCGATGATGGTGGTGATCGGCTCCTGGAGCGCCAGCCGGATTTCGGCGGCGGTGATCCGGACCGTTTTGGGCACCCGCGACAGCAGATCGAGACCCTTGACGTCGAGCTCAAGTTCGTCGCGGACCGGATAGGCCGAGCCGATTTTGATTTTGATTTGTTCGGCGGTGAGTTCGCCGATCATCAGATTGTAGACCCGTTTGAGGTGCTGGGTGATCGCCGCGTCGAGCTCGTCGCCGCCGACCCGGACACTCTTGGCGCCGACGATCCCGGAGAGCGAGATTACCGCCACTTCGGTGGTGCCGCCGCCGATATCGACGATCATATTGCCCGCCGGCTCAACCACCGGAAGTCCGACCCCGACCGCGGCCGCCATCGGCTCCTCGACCAGCACCACATTGCCGGCTCCGGCGCGCTTGGCGCTGTCCTTGACGGCGCGGTTCTCCACTTCGGTGATGCCGGAGGGTACCGCGACCAGCACGGTCGGATGAAGCAGACGCCGCCGCCACGGGACGGTCTGGATCGCCTTTTGGATAAAGTAGCGCAGCATCTCCTCGGTGATTTCAAAGTCGGCGATAACGCCGTCTTTCATGGGCCGGATGGCCCGGATGTTGCCCGGGGTTTTGCCGAGCATACATTTGGCTTCGCTGCCGACCGCGAGCACCTCGCGGGTGCTCTCCTTGATCGCCACTACCGAGGGTTCGGAGAGGACGATGCCCTTGTCGCGGACGAACACCAGACAATTGGCGGTTCCGAGGTCAATGCCGATGTCGGTCGAAAAAAACTTCGTTAAACTTGATAGACGCGAGCCCATAGGCCCCCCTGCTTACTTGTTCCGCTTGCCGAAAACTCTGCGGAATACGGGGGATTCCGCAAACGCTTCCGTCATCGGCTTGCTGAGATTGACAAAAAATACACTTTAACAGTATATAGTATCGGCTGAATGCCGAAAAGTCAAGCCGCAAGCGCGAATTATTGCACTTTTTGTCAAGACTTGTCTTATTTGGCGGCGGGTTCGATTTTTTCGCCATGCCGGATCGGACTTGCGGTGTCGATATAGGACCCCTTGCCGTAGACGCTCGACTGTTTCGAGGGGCGCATTTTTTCCACCAGAATGCGTTCGGCTTCGCCGTTTTTGAAGGTGATTTCCAGCGGTTTGGTCACTTTTTCGGCCTGATAGATGCAACTCAGGCGTTTGCCCGCCTCAGCCCGGAGATCGTACTCTTCGCCGTTGAGAAAGAAAATCAGGCGTTTGCCGTCGATTTTTTTGACGTCGAACGACACCGAGTAGTGGCCGGGCACCAGCGGCGCGGATTTGCCGGCCTGATCGTCCCACAGATTGACCACCCGGACGCCGCCTTCGCCGGGCTTGGCCTGAACCGGGTCGGGGGTGGTTCCGGCTTTCAGCGCCGGGGCGAGAATGTCGGCGAGATAGGTGTAACCCTGCGGGGTGGGATGGAGCCGGATTTCGGTCTTCCAGTCGGCGCGGGCGCGGAGCGGGATTTCGTATTCGACCAGCACCACTTTGCCGCCGGGGAACCAGGTCGCGAAGTTTTTGCGGATGAGTTCATTGGTTTTGCTTGCCGCAAGATCGCGGAACTGGTACTGGTCGGAATTGGGGTTGCTGTCGGGTACGCAGGGGGCGATGGTGCCGAGGAAGACTTTTTCGGTGCCTTTTTTGGCCAGCAGCGCATTGACGATTTTGACGATCCGCCCGGCGGTGTCTTCGGCGACCTTATCGGTTTCAGCGGCGCTCTTGGCGGCGGCGCTGTCGTTGACGCCGATCAGCAAATGGTAATAGCGTGAATCGGGAATGGCGTCGATGCGCTTGAGTACCTGCCAGGTGTTGTTGCCGCCTTCGCCGGCGTGGCTGTAGCCGTATTTGGCACTATGGGTGCCGACAAAAGCGAGGCCGGGCAGGCGCTTCAGGAGTTCTTTGCGAAAGGCGTCGCCTTCGCCCCACCAGGTGATGCTGTCGCCGATCATGCAAAGCTCGGTCTGGGGTTCCGGGAATTGGTCATGAACTTCGGCCCCGCGCAGCGGCGCGGCGCCAATGACGAGACAGCATAACAGGATACATCCGGACAGGAAACGCATTTTTACCTCCAAGTGGTTTGGGCTGTTGAAAAATATAAACCCCGGACGCGGAAATGCAAACGGCCGGTTTGCAAACTTGCCGCCCGGTGCTATAATAAAAATATGAATCACACGGAGAAACACGGAGGAACACGGAGCGCAAAAGACTTGTTGCTGCCGTCGGGCGGTTACGAGCGGCTGATTACTTTTCAATTGGCGGAGTTGCTGTATGATATTACCGT